>JABSOJ010000457.1 GCA_013216005.1 Alteromonadaceae bacterium
GCAAAAGCACTCATCAAAACATCATGCTGACTAAAAAGGCATTTATTTTGTTGGCGATTATCATTGATACTAGAAAAATGCTCAGACATAGATGTTCTGAGCGCTTTAAAACTGAGATGTTTTTTACTTTTTGTAAGTGAAGCCAAAAGTTTTCTGGTCAATTAATAAACTAATACTGTAATAATGACAGGCTGAAAGGATCGTTCAAGGGATCAATAATTTTACATCCAATCAAGTTGATATAAGTTATAACATACTGAACAAAATATATTCAATGATAACAAGATATCTTTTATGTGTTTATAGAATAGCGCGAAAACTATTTTTAGATATCAACTACACCCCTTTGTTTATACGGCTGTTATTCTCACTGAGAACTACTGGCTTCCGAACACAAATATGATCATGTTCATGTGTGCAAGATCTTGGGCATTCGGTAAGGGGGTAATATGTGAATGATCCCGATGTTCTAACGGGTCTATTATCAATCCCATATTTTCGTTAACTCCTTCTTGGAGAACATAAGGTAAAAAATTATAAGAAATATCAGAAAAATAGTGTTGATTTATATCGACATAGCCTTGTTCAAGTAAATGATTGGTTATATGTAAATATAATGCTTGCGTATTAAATAGAGGTTCAATATTATCATCAGTAACGGTAACTGAAAGTTTATATAACCCTGCCTCCATTGTGTTAGGCACAAAAGAAAATTGGGTACTCTGTTCAAATTGTTGGTTTTTCTGTAAACTTTGTATTGCTTGTGAGGCTGGTATTTCTTGTGAAACCGGTATAAATTGAATATCTCCAGTTTCTGCACCTAATACCAAACTCCAACTAAAACTATGTTTATCATTTTTATTGGGATCACGTACAAGCGCCGTAACTATCACCTCCTGTTTTTCGTTTTGAGCAACCGTCAGTTCAACATTTGGTGGTAGGTTACGATCTACTATTGTTAATGTATAAGTTGATTTTACTCCTACATTCAGGAAGGCATTTAATGGCTTATTTAAACGAATTGTTAAGGTTTCATCTGATTCTGTTTCATAATCTTCAATTATATTAACGGGTATTACACCTTTCATTCCCTTTTCAATAAGTAATTCCCCATCAATTAAATCATGATCATTTTGATCACTGGTGCCACTTATTTGATAGGGGATCACAACAGGGTAATCTGAAACCGTTTCGCTGAGATAAACAGGAATATTAACTAACCAACCTTCACCAGTAATGGCATCTTGCCCCATTGTGACGACTGGTTGTAACATATGAGCACTTGTTGAAGTGTCCCTTTCACTATTTGTTTCATATCTGGTATCTGTTGGATCAGGTAAAACTGATTGAATAGAATAATTATTCATCAGTGCCGCATTTTCCACTCCCAATATAGGATCGTTTGAGCTATCTCCCTCCGTAGACCCTATATAAGTCAACGAATTAAACAAATTAACACCTGATTGACTTAATCCTGAACGTCCATTTTTATTCAAGCCTAAACCTTTAAATAATATATTTACTTGTGCATGTGAATATTGACCTTTTCTGTTTTTAACGACATATCCTAACGTCATAAAAGGTTGAGGAGTTTTTTCTTGAAGATCTAATAATAAAATCCCATTTTCGACCTTAACCTCTCCAAACAATGAAAAGGCACTTTCCAACTCAAGTCCATTCTTAGGGTTGTCATTTGACAAAACATTCAGTTGATAAATGCTGTTTTCTGATTTAACTTGTTTTTCAATAATATCATTGACTGCAAATGGTTTAAATTCTTCTTCAACTGGCTCATTATTACCTCCAGTTGTTCCACTACCTCCCCCAGTAGGAACATCGTTATCCTGAGTAGGATTATTGCTCTCATCATTGGGTTCGTCATTTTCCTCAGGAGTTTCATTATTTTCTTCAATTGGTGTTTCTTCTACCTCGATAACATTTATTTCAAATATTGCTACCTCAGAATCAATAAAGCCATCATTAACTTGAAGTGAAAATTTGTCAGGACCAAAATATTCACTTTCCGGAGTATATTCTCCAGTATTGCCTTGAATTGTGAAACTGCCGTGTTCGGGTGATTCAGTAATATTAAATGTTAGTTCATCATTATCTAAATCTTCTGTATTAAAGTTAATGCTGGCGGTTTCATTTTCTAACAGTTGAATATATTGCCCGTACAAAACTGGGGCTGTGTTCACTAATATCACTTCTAAATCGAATAAAGACAAAGTAACCAATTCAAAACTATCTGTTACCGATATTTCAATTTCCTTAGTTATACCAATATGCTCTCTGGTGGGGACGCCACTTAACGTTCCTGTGCTTGTATCAAAACTGGCCCAGTCTGGTTTATTGGTAATGCTAAAAGTAAGGCTATGTCCAACATCAATATCCGATACGTCTGGTGAAAACTCATAAACTTCGTCTGGAAATACTGATGTTGCAGGAGAGCCGGAGATTTCAGGGGCATCATTTACATTGGTCACGGTAATGCTAAATGGTGGTAAACTAACTATTAACAAGCCATCAGTAATCTCAATCACAATTTCTTCGGTTATACCGACATGGCTATTATCAGGAATTCCACTTAATAGCCCGGTAGTGGTGTCAAAACTGGACCATTCTGGTTTATTGATGATGCTAAATATGAGGATGTCTTCAACATCTATGTCTGATGCTGTTGGTAAAAACTCATAAGGTTCATCTTCTAAAACTGATGTTGGTGGTGTACCTGAAATTTCAGGGGTATCGTTAACATTGGTTACGGTAATACTGAATGGTGGCAAGTCAACGGTTAATATGCCATCTGATACTGTGATTACGATATCGGTTATGGTAGAAACATCGCTATTATCAGGTGTGCCACTTAAGGTGCCTGTGGCTGGGTCAAAAGTTGCCCAAGCTGGTTTGTTAATAATGGTGAAGGTAAGGTTATCACCCAGATCGACGTCCGATTTGTTTGGCACAAATAGATACGGTTCATCTTGTAATATCGATGTTGCGGGTGTTCCTGAAATTTCTGGGGCGTCGTTTACATTGACCACGGTTAAAGTAAATGGTGATAAATTGGCGTTTAATACCCCATCTGATACTGAAATTACAATACTAGCTGTTGAGCCTACATTACTGTTATCAGGTACTCCGCTTAATGTTCCTGTCGAGGTATCAAAACTGGCCCACGTGGGTTTGTTGGTGATGTTAAAAGTTAGCACATCTCCCACATCAATGTCTGATCCTGTTGGAGTAAAACTGTAAGCGGTATCTTCATTTACACTCGTATTTGGCGTTCCTGATATTGTAGGGGCATCGTTTATATTGACCACGGTTAAAGTAAATGATGATAAACTGGCGTTCAATACCCCATCTGATACTAAAATTACAATACTAGCGGTTGAGCCTACATTACTGTTATCAGGTACTCCGCTTAATGTTCCTGTCGAGGTATCAAAACTGGCCCACGTGGGTTT
>JABSOJ010000044.1 GCA_013216005.1 Alteromonadaceae bacterium
AAGAACAGTGGGCGTGCAACGACGGAAGAACTTATTCGACAATTAAATCCTAAAATAAGAGGATGGTCGAATTACTATCGTCATGTCGTTTCTAAACAAACTTATTCTAAGGTAGATAGCTGTATTTTTCATATGCTTTGGCATTGGGTTAAGCGAAGACATCCAAACAAAAGTGGACATTGGTGTAAAGATAAATATTTTCGCCACAGCTCACTTCGAAAGTGGATATTCTTTGCTGAAACTCGTAATGAAGAGGGTTTCCCAACCAACCTTGATCTCTTCAAAGCAACAGAGGTTAAAATCCAACGACATATTAAAATTAGAGGAGATGCCAATCCTTATGATCCAGTGTATGAAGACTACTTCGATAATCGTTCACGATTAAAGAGATGTCGCCGCATTTGTGCATTAAGGGATGGTAGAGATCTACCTATGTTTTAATAGAGCAACAGTTTGAATCGAACAACCGGGTCTATTTTAGGCTTTTGGGGGGCTTGAGCCACGTGCGGGGAAACTCGCACGCGTGGTTCTTAGGGGAGTTGAGACTGGTAACAGTCTCTGCTTACCCGGCGCTGGGAAACTCGCATGCACGGTTCTTAGGAGAGTGAGCAGCACCAATGCTGCTTACTTATCCGACTATGTTTTAAATCACCTGATTTAATTATCGTATCCGGTCCTTTATTAACGCCATGTATATCTTGGGGATTAAAACCCAAAGTGACATGAAAATCTTTAGGCGGCAATGGGAATTGCTGACGGTAAAAATAAGCTTCAGAGGATTGTCCGACAACAAAATAAGTCGTTTTTTCATCCGTTATTACGCGACCTAAACCTTGTAAAGTTATCGTTATAACTTTTCCTAATTTAACGTTTGTTTTATCAATAACTTGATATTCCATCGGGCTGATTAAGGTAACATGAAAAGTATGGTGATCTCTATTCGCTTGATTTTGACGAAACAATTCGAATTTATCTGCCAGAATTAATTTCATTTCAGCCAGATATACGGCTAAATCTACCGAGTTAATAACCCCGCCAATATATTTTTGTCCTGTATTGCTTGTTAACTCACTAACCTTAATACGTAAATTTTTAACAGAAGCTTGATCATTCCTTTTTACAAGCAACTTTGAGCGAGTTTAGTTTGACTCATGTCCAACATTTATTTGCCCTTCACTAATACTGCTTGTTTTAACATTCATATCTAATAAATAATCAGCATTTGATTTAGCAGAAGCATATCCAACTAAAGCCAGTACCGAACAAATCACTAAAATTTTTACATAGCTCATAGAAAACCTCTGATATTATTTAATTCAATAACTTAATTGGTATTACTTAATTGGTATCACTTAATTGGTATTACTTAAATAATTCGTAATTACTCAGTATCCATTTAAAATGATGCGTGGATAAATCCACGATCTACGGGATAGTCGGTCAAATCCACGTGATCGTAGCACGCACATTTATGTGCACCTTAAATTGGTATGCCCCCTAAGTGATCGCTTACTTAATTCTTTTATTATTCACTTTATTAGTAACTTTTTTGGTAACTTTACAAATTTTTGCTTTATATTCAGCAACGAAATTTTCATTATTAAATAACCAGCTGCAAGCATACCTTTGTGCGTTATGACGTTTAATGATATCAATTGCGTTCTTTTTCGAATCAACTCTTAAATCAGTAAATATAATTTGTAAATGCTTTCTTAAGCCTTTTACAATCTGAACAGTAAATACACTTTTGCTTTGATACAAATAAAAACCAACCTCAAGCCATGCTTGATTTACTTCGGGGGTATGTTGTCCCCACTTATCAGCCTGGAATAAAAAATCAATTAATTGTTGATCAATTTCACCCAGACGCCATTTTAAAATTGCTAATGTTGCCCAGGTTACAGGCCAGGTAGGTCTTTGCTTAACTGCTTCAAGATAATATTCTTTCGCTTTTAATAAATGCTGCGTTTTTTCGTTTTCATCAGTAAAAATATTGCCTGTGCCTGCCCATTCGTATATTAAGCCCTGAGTGATTAAGTAATGGGAATTATCTGGATGAGAACTATTCGCTTCATTAATGGAATTTAATGCATGTTGGTATTGGTCTTGGTCAGTCAGTTTATTATTTTTCTGCCAACTTTCAATAGTTTGATGGGCAGCATAAAAACTTAAGTTTGCTTTGCCCATTTTCATCGACTGCCAAGTTAGAAATAACAAAACCAGTGATAACAAAAGCATCACTAGCTTATTAATTTTGCTCAGTTCTTTATTGGCTTGTTTACGGCCCGATTTACTACTTACTTTACTCATTTTTTAACTGGTGCCTCCATGAAATTATCACATAAACTTAGAAGCACTTATCAACCAGGGAGTGTCGTAAACTAATTGTTGCGCTTTTTCTTCACCCACTATTTTTACTGCAGCCATTTTTCCTTCAGCTAATTTGGGCGGTCTACGTTTAAGGTTATGCGCATCGGTAGCAATGATATTAACTAAATCATCCGACAACATTTTTTCAGCGACTTGCTGAGGCCCTTCACCAAAATCGCCAACAACAGAAGAAGCGGTAAGTTGAAATAAACAGTCCATTCTAATCAACATTTTTAACTTACTATAATCCGCCAAAATATCACGATTACGTTCGGGATGCGCAATCATCGGAATAATGTCATTTTTATGCAGCCATTTAATTAACTGCTCTGTACCTGGAGGGATGTGGCTGTGAGGTAATTCAAGCAATAAAACATGCTTCCCTTGCCATTTCCCAATAAAGGGTAATTTAGCTTGTTTGGCTAAAATCATTATTTCAGGACAAAGTCGAACTTCTGCGGCAAAGGCTAAGTGAATTTTAAGCGCTTGCGCAATCACTTGCTGTTGTACTAATTCAAAAGCGGTCAGAATTGTATCAAGTGTATTATCAAAACGGCCTAATTGAATATGAGGCGTACACAACATATGCGTAATACCATTGCTGATAGCAGCGTTAATTAACGCCAGACTATCATCTAACTCTTTTGCACCATCATCAATACCGGGCAAAATATGGCAATGCAAATCTATCATGAGTGTTCTGCAGCTTTATCAACTTTTGCACTCACCGCTTTCTTTTGCACAGATGGCTCAACGGTAGAATCAACATGGAAGTTATAACCATATTGATCATAATAACCCGTATACTCACCATATTTAGCTGCTTGTTTTAAATCAACCTGATTAAGCACAATACCATCAATACGTGCACCTACTTCCATTAATCGATTTAAACCTGATTGAATAACTTTTTCGCGGGTACTGTCAGCTTTTACAACATAAATCAATGAATCACATTGTCTGGAAACCAACACCGCATCACTAACCGCTTGTGTTGGAGCAGTATCAATAACAATACGGTCATATTTCCCTCTCACCGTATCTAATAATTCAGTAAACGCAGCTGATGCTAATAATTCCTGAGGATCGGGAGGTAATGTACCCGCAGTAATAATATCAATACCGGAATATTCATCTTTAATAGTACATTCTTCTAAAGAATGGGTACCAGAAAGTATATTGGACAAACCCGCTTGATAACTGGGATATTCAAAGTTTTTCGCTATTGAAGGACGATGCATATCAGCATCTATCAACAATACCTTTTCAATTTGCCCTAATGCAAAAGATAGATTCGTTGATACCGTTGATTTACCTTCGCCAGGTATTGAGGATGTTATTGAAATAATTTTGGCCTCATGTTCTATATTCATTAACAATAAACTTGTTCTTATTGTTCTTATAGATTCACCAAAAGCATGCTCGTTAGTATCAAAAAAGTGCCTTGTCGGTAATTTTTGATCACCTTTCAAATGCTGTAACGGTAACAAGCCTAACATACGCTGTTTTAGTTTTAGTTCTACGTCCTCAACAGAGCGAATACCGTCGTTTAGAAATTCAAATAAGAAAGCTAAAGCCAACCCTAAACCAAGACTCAAAACAGATGCTATTAATAAGATAAGCTTTTTATTAGGTTTCGCTGGTTTTAAGGGTGGTTTTGCCGGGTCAAACAAACGTGCATTGGCAGATTGAAACTCTCCCACCTCTTTTGTTTCTTTCAAACGGGTAAAAAAAGCATTATATAATTGTTGATTACTTTCAACTTCCCGCTTCAATTCTTTTTGCTTGACATCAAAACTAGACAACTCCCGAAAACGCTGTCCTTTAACCTTTACAGCACGTTCCAAATTCAGCACATTAGCTTTCGATGTTTGATATTCATTAGATATTCCAGATACTAGTAATTTTACCTGATTAGCCAAATTATCAGTGACCGACAATAACTCTAACTGCGCAGCAATCATTTTTGGATGCTTAGGACCATAAACACTTTTTAATTCTGACAGTTTTGTTTTAGAGTGCTGTAATGCCTCATTCACATTTTGTATCAGTTGATGATTAAGCACTTCAGACAAAGATAATAACAAATTGATGTCATTATTCTTTTCTTGTACTAAATTATAAAGATGCTTACTTTGCTCTGATTGCTGTCTTGCAACCACAAGCTGACGATTAAGTTCCTGAAGTTCTTTTGCCTCTAATCCCTTTACGCCATCAATATCAACCAGCTGTTCTTTATTTTGGTATGCTTGTAATTTATTTTCTGACAAATCCAATTTAGCTTTCAAACCACTTAGACGTTCATTTAGCCAACTTGAAGCTTTTTCAGTCATCAACAATTTCGCTTCTAAATAGCTTTCAATATAAACTTCAGCCAAAACATTCACTACATTGGCAGCTAAATGAGGAGATTCAGATAAAAATGAAATCGTAATTATTTGGGTTTTTTTCAGTAATGAAATTGAAAGACGGGAAACAAATTCAGTGATTACTTTTTGCTTTTTTATATAGTGTTTTTCTTGATCTGAAAGATTAATGTCTGACTGCGGTAAAAAAGGTAACAACGCTTTAATTTGTTCAACAATGCTGAACGTTTTTGGTTGTTGATCAGGATCGAATTCCGGGTGATTAATCAAATTAAGGTTTTCAACAACTCGCTCAGATATCTGGTGAGATTTTAAAACCTCCAGTTGAGTAAAAAAATACTCTTTCCTGCCAGAATCCAAACCGTAAACTTCTTGAATAGAGACAACATTTGCCTGTTCAGCTTGAATCAATAATTTCGCCGTTGCTGAGTATTTGGGCGTGATAGAAAAAACAACCACTGCAGTTAATACAGTAACAATCATTGCCAGGCTAATAATTTTCCATTTATAACGCGATACTACCCAAAAGAAATGTTGCAAATCTATAGTATCATTATTAACGTCAGGCTCTTTATTTAATTCTTTTGATACAAAACTCATTAATAATGCTCTTAAAAATAACTTTGTTTTACAGTAACAATATCACCGGGCTGTATTAGCATATTTGCATTCACACCAACGGATTTTTGCTCAGGATCATTACTTCGGATTATAAATATTTTAGATAAGGACGCTCTTTCAGTATAACCACCCGCTAAGGCAGCCGCTTTGTTAATGGTTAAACCGGGTTGAAAAGGATATCCTCCTGGTTTTTGAACTTCCCCATCAATAAAAAATGGCCGGTATTGCGTGATACTTACAGAAATATTGGGATTAACTAAATAATATCCCTTTAATCCCCGATAAATACTTTGTTGAAACTCAGCCAACGTTTTACCTGATGCCTGAACCTGCCCTAAAAAAGGATAATCTATTTTACCACTATCATTGAGTAATGTTTCAATCGACAAATCCTTTTGTCCAAAAACAGTGATCTTAATTTTATCACCAGGTCCTAAACGATATTCATTTGACGATTGTGCAAACGTATTGAACGCTACCAACAAAAAAATGGACAGTAGACAACTATGCAAAAGAGAACGATGCAAAAATTTAGAATATAAAACCATATGTTTCTCTATTTAAGTGCCATACGAACACCTAGCGTTATTAATTCACGATCATATAGCAAATGATCACGGGTACTTTCACGATCATTGTTGATATATTCAAGTGAAAAACTTAACCAGTAATTCATGTCATAATAAAGCGTTGCATTAATACCTTTATTGTTATCTTCGCGAACCTGACCTTCATCACCAGTATAGATATCATTACTTGTTGCATAAATAAACTTAGTTCTTACACGATCTCGCCATTCATGTTGCCATTGAACAGAATATTGAGTGTTGTTAATTAAATGTGCTTTCTCTACCTCTCCGGTTTCAAGATCAAAGTAGCCTTCACCATTTGTTTCATGTGTCGCACGTGACGTACTAAAAGTAAACCGAGAATATGTTTTAGGTTCCCACTCAACTTCAGCTTCCCATTCAAAACCATTGAAGCTATCTCTACCGTCCAAATCAAAATCCTTGTCTTTATAACCGATTTTTGCAAAGCCCTTAGTGAAAGCTGTCGCTTCCCATATAGCACCAACCAAAATCCGATTTTCTGCACTAGACAACTCTTCTAATGGGTTTCTCGTATAGTCATAATTTACATCGGTTTGCCATGCTTCAAGTGTCAAATCTGTTGCATCACCCACTTTATAATAAAAAGTACCGCCAAATTCAGTCGTTTTCCGATCTCGTGTGGCTGTATTATCTTCAATGTCACCAGAATTTACATTTGTGCCTAATACAGTACGATAATCATTATCAAGATAACCAGCTTCTATTTCTAACCGGGCATCGGAAGTTTCCGAACCAAAAGTATATTGAACAGCACCAAATATTTGTTCGAAAGTATCTGGCTCGATTAAGTCACCACCTCTCCCAATAGAAAAACGAGAACCTCTCTCTTCGTGGCTATCAATATAACCACCTTGAAACATTAATCGATGGCGTTGATTAATTTCGTAATTTAGCTTACCGGAAACATCGTGATCATTATAACTGTCTTCACCACTGGCATGATAAGCCCCATGAGTAAAAACCCAGTCCAATTCGAAATTATGTTTACCAAACTCACCGAATTCCCGTGTCACTTTAACGGCCGATTGAAATATAGTAACCCAGGAATCTATTTCACCTGTTTTAGCACTGATAACATTCGTGTCGAAACGCTGCTGAAATTTTACTATTGGCGTAATAAGATAACCACCGACAGGAATACTTTGATCTTCAAACTCATCTTCATCAAAATTCGCAGCTGTACAAACAACCGGCATTAATAACCCACATAAAATCGCCCGTTTAGTATATAACATGCTATTTCCCTTATTTTTATTTTTAGAAGCACCTTTAATATCTTATAGCAATCAATCAGTTTAACCGATTCAAAATAGCCAGATACTTTGCTCTATCCGTGGAAGAAAATTATTTTTTTATAATACTATTAGAGTATCACATTGATTATTAATATAAATATAAATATCTCCTTTAAATGCTATTTTAACATTATTACGTATTAAACTATTTTCTCTAACCCAAACTAGGTTAGACTTAACTTTAACTAAAAAAAGAACAAAAATAATTAATAGTCAATAAAGCTGACGTTCCGCACATAAAGCTGAGATTTAAAATCTGAGTTGATTTTCAGTAAAAAGGGCATCAGATTTTAAATAGCGTCGCCTAATAATTACGCATCGTATGCTTTTTACACTAAAATCGTATAAAAAACATATATATTTTATTAGGTGCGGAATGTCAGATAAAGGAAATTCGTAATGTCGAATGGGCTAATCAATTCTATTCAAAGCAGTTTTTCCGCACTATACCGCACTGTTGATTTGATTATTATTTCTGCTGTCTTTCTACTCACTTTATATAGTCACAACGTTGTGTTGGATATTCGATATCAACTGGTATTGGTTATTTGCTTAACCTGTTTTTTGTTTTTTTCACAAACGTTAGATTTATACCGTTCCTGGCGGACATCTTCTTCATTATCAATGATTGGTTTTACAACACTTACATGGGTTATATGCTGCACCATTTTAATAACACTTGCCTATTTTACAAAAACGGGTAGCTACTATTCACGTTTAGCCATAGGTGCATGGTTTCTTGCTACATTATTCAGTTTAATTTTATGGCGCATTATTTTCAGAAAACTACTTTTTCATTTTCGTAAATCAGGCAAAAATGCTAAATCTGTCATCATTATCGGAGTAACACCATCAGGTTTAAAATTAGCTGAGCAAATCATAACTAATCCACACCTTGGTTTGAACTTATTAGGCTTCTTTGATGACAGGCCCAAAAAACGTTTACCAGAGCTAGGCGAACATTCTATTATAGGCACAATAAATGAAGGGATTAGTCTCGTTAAATCGAATCCTGAAATCAGTCAGGTATTCATTGCCATGCCCATGAAAGCAGAGGCAAGAATTACAGACATCCTTAACCGCTGCAGCGATACAACCGCCACAGTGCATATAATTCCTGATTTTTTCATTTATAATTTATTGCACGCAAGATGGCAGCACATTGGAACTATGCAGACACTCAGTATTTTTGACTCCCCTTTTGATGGCTTTAACTTAACCATAAAAAGAGCTGAAGACATAATATTAGGCTCCATAATTCTGTGCCTTATCGCCATACCAATGTGCTTTATTGCACTAGCTGTAAAACTTACCTCTAAAGGCCCTGTAATATTTAAACAAAAACGCTACGGACTTGATGGCAAAGAAATCCAAATTTATAAATTCCGTTCGATGGCATTAGTCCATAAAAAAATAGACAAAGTAGTTCAAGCAACCAAATTTGATGCCAGAATAACTCCTATTGGTGCAATTTTAAGACGAACTTCTTTAGACGAATTACCCCAGTTTGTTAATGTACTTCAGGGCAATATGTCCATTGTAGGGCCAAGACCTCATGCAGTTATTCATAATGAAGAATACCGAAAACGAATTGATGGTTATATGTTAAGGCATAAAGCAAAACCCGGTATTACTGGCTGGGCACAAATAAACGGTTGGCGTGGTGAAACTGATACCTTGGAAAAAATGGAAAAACGTATCGAATTTGACCTGATGTACATCCATCGCTGGTCATTACTATTTGATTTAAAAATTATTGTACTGACAATCTTTAAAGGTTTTATTAATAAAAATGCTTATTAATTGGTGGTCAATCACAAACTTGTAATACAAATCAGCAAGAGCTGAAACAGATTATTAAAACTGATTAAAAAACTGGTTAATAAAAGAGGATCTAATTGTACTAATTCATTCTCGAATACTTTCTTGAGAAGACAAGTACCACTGGTAGGTATTACGCAAACCTTCTTCTAAAGAAAGTGAATTTTGCCACCCTAACGACTTCAATCTGGAAACATCAAGCAATTTTCTCGGAGCACCATCAGGTTTAGAATGATCAAAAACAATAGATCCGTTATAACCTACAATTTTAGCAATTATCTCAACCAATTCACCTATCGAACAATCTTCCCCTGTGCCAACATTTATATGACTTAACATCTCCTGAGTATTTTCCTTATACTTTTTACGGGGCAAATCCATAATAAAAATGGATGCAGCGGCCATATCCTCAACATTCAAAAATTCTCTTTTAGCTTTACCTGTTCCCCATACAATAACTTCATCTGATTTTTCTACTTTGGCTTGATGAAACCGGCGGATCAAACCAGGAATAACATGTGAATTTTCCACATGAAAATTATCATTTTTACCATATAAATTTGTTGGCATTACTGATCGGTAATCATGTCCATATTGGCGACTGTACGACTCACATAATTTTAAGCCTGCAATTTTTGCTATAGCATAAGGCTCATTGGTAGGCTCTAATTTCCCAGTTAAAAGCTCAGACTCACTTATTGGCTGTTTTGCAAACTTTGGATAAATACACGAGGAGCCTAATACCAGAAGTTTATCAATCTCAGCAAGGTGTGCACTGTGAATAATATTACATTGGATCATAATATTCTGATAAATAAATTCAGCAGGGTACTGTTCATTAGCAATTATCCCCCCGACCTTACCGGCAGCTAAATAGATTTGATCAACTTTCTCCCGTTGAAAAAATTCGGTGACCGCTTGCTGATTGGTTAAATCCAGCTCTTCTCTTAATTTTAAAACTAACTCCACATTTGCTTGTTTTAACAACAAATTAACGATTGCAGAGCCCACCATACCATTATGACCGGCAACAAAAACCCTTGTTTTACGCATGTAAATTCTCATTACTTATATTGACACTATAACCATGAGATTTTAATAAAGCATTTTTCTTGGCCTGTTCGAGATCATGTTGTACCATTTCAACAATTAAATTCTGAAAATTTATTTCAGGCTCCCAGCCTAATTCTTTTTTGGCTTTACTCGCATCACCAAGTAACGTATCAACCTCACTGGGTCTGAAATATTTTTTATGAACAGAAACAATAATATCGCCAACTTTAATTGATGGTACGTTAAGGCCACTGAGTTCAGTTACGATCCCTTTTTCGTTAACGCCTTCACCTTGCCACTCAAGCGTTATACCAAGTTCTTTTGCTGCAAACTCAACAAATTGACGTACTGAATATTGTTTTCCAGTGGCTATAACATAATCACCCGCTTTTTCTTGCTGCAACATCAACCATTGAGCCTTAACATAATCTTTTGCATGTCCCCAATCCCGTAATGCGTCAAGATTCCCAAGATATAATCGATTATCTAATCCTTGAGCAATATTGGATAACCCTCTTGTTATTTTACGTGTAACAAATGTTTCACCTCGTCTGGATGATTCATGATTAAACAAAATACCATTGCTGGCATGCAAACCATAAGCTTCACGGTAATTAACCACCATCCAGTGAGCATACAATTTTGCGACACCATAAGGAGAACGGGGATGAAAAGGTGTGGTTTCTGTTTGTGGCGTTTCGCGTACATTTCCGTACAATTCAGAAGTTGATGCCTGATAGAAGCGAGTTTTCTTTTCCATACCTAAAAACCGAATGGCTTCAAGTAACCTTAAAGTGCCAATACCATCTACATTTGCAGTATATTCTGGACATTCAAATGAAACGGCAACATGACTTTGCGCGCCTAAATTATAAACCTCATCGGGTTGTATTTTTGACAATAACCGCGTTAAATTTGAAGTGTCAGTTAAATCTGCGTAATGAAGGAAAAAACTTGGATCCGTAGAATGTAAATCCTGATAAATATGATCTATACGATTCGTATTAAAAGAAGAAGACGGACGTTTAAAGCCATGAACTTCATAACCTTTATCTAACAAAAACTCCGCAAGATATGAACCATCTTGACCAGTTATCCCGGTAATCAATGCTTTCTTCATTTTATATTATACCTATTTTTATTGTCTTATTAATTTTGTGCAAGTCATTGTTACAAATTGTAAAAAATTAAGAAATACAGGATTTATTTGTCATTCGCGAAAAACTTTTCTCTCAATAATAAAAATATAAACTTAACGTTAGTCACTAAATAACGTTTCCACATTCTCCCTGGTTCTTGCAAAATGCGGAAGAACCACTCAAATCCATATTTTTGCATCCATACAGGCGCTCGCTTTACGGTACCGGAAACTACATCAAACGTCCCGCCAACGCCCATAACAAAATCGACTCCAAGCTTATCTTGCCATTTATTAATAAAATTTTCTTTTTTAGGAGACGATATTGCAACAAAAAGGAGTTTTGCACCTGATGCTTTAATTTTCGAAACAACAAGTTCTTCATCATCCCAAAAATAACCATGGTGATGACCCGCAATTGATAATTCCGGATAAAGTTGCTTTACCTTTAACGCTACCTTCGTCACTACATCTTCCTTAGCGCCTAACAGGAAAACAGGAAATTTATTTTTTTCACTCATCAAGAGTAAATTGTAGAACAAATCAATACCCGTTACTCGTTCAGGGATATTATGACCACAAAACCTGGCACCGATAACAACGCCCATGCCATCAATATTTATCATGTCACAGGCTTTTACAGAATCAGCTAAGACAGGGTCTTTCTGCATATTTACAAGCTTGGCAACATTAACGACCACATGTTGAAGAAAGTCTCCACAATAGATTTTACTTTCGATAAACTCGACAGTCTCTTCCATCGAAACGCTGTCCATAGGGCAGCCTAAAAATGTTATTCTGGACTTTTTATTTCTGGACTCTTTTATTCTGGACTTTTTTATTACGGACATTTAGTTGCTCAATTTCGATTTAAAAGCATTAAAATAAGAAAAAGAATAATAAACCCACGCTTGAGTCCATCGTATGTAATTTATTTTATTAGTAAAAAGTTTATTTTTTTGATAAACAAAGCGCTTTTCCTCTGCCATAAACAAAGAATTTATTGCCTTATTTATAATTTTTTCAGTTAATTGAATATCATCAGCTGTACCACCCACTTTTAATAAAGTAAGAATGGCTTGCGATACACTGTGCATATCTAATGGATAACGGTTGTTATGATAATATTTTGCCGTACCGTCTTGTTCAAATAAATTTGATTTATAAAAGCTAAGACCCTTCTCAATGGCCAAATCAAATTCAGCAGTTTCTAGCGAAGTTCTGAGAAAGTGTAATGCCTCAAGATTATACCCGGTGTGAAAGCCATCAATAAACTGGTGATGATGCCGGGCACCATAAACCCAGGAACCATTCCTGTTTTGTTCTTTTACTGATTGACGCGCAACTTTTAATGCCAAGACTTTATAGTCCTTATTATTAGTAACGTTTGCAACAAAAGCAACCCAGGCAGCTCCCCATAAACTAGCATTATGAACAAAAGCGGTTTCATCTGGAATATAAGCAAAAAACTCACGGCCTTCGTGCTCACAATATAACGTATTAACGATAAAATGAGCCGCATCTAAAGCTGGATCACTATATTTACTATTACCAGTAACCAAGCCTAATGCGTAAAGTGCCTGCGCAACATAAATAGTGGTTATTACATTGGGCTTGCCTTTAGGCACATAAAAAGCGCGGGCGTTCCAGTCAAAATGATAACCCCAACAAGCATGTGTCCAAACGGTAATATCACTTTGTTGTGTTAATAACCAATCAGCCAATTTATTTGCTTCATCTAAATATTGTTGTTCTTCTGTACGTTTGTAATCTTCCAATAATCCTAAAATAAATAAACCAATACCTTTAGGGTTACGCATAGCTGGTACGCCAAGCCAAAATCTAAAATTAAAAATTGAACGTTTATTTATTTGAGTCCAAAGTAAGCCAAACAACCCTTTTTTCAATTTGGGAAAGGCGGTGAAAAACTTACTGTTCAAGCTATCAAACGGATCTTTCCCTGCGTAGGAAAGTTTCTTTGAACCTTTAAGGATCTCTGCATTTAAATTTAATAAATCCATATTACTTAAAATACTTCCTTAACTTACGCTTCAAGTTTTGCTTCAAATTATGCTTCAAATTACGCTTCAAATTACGCTTCAAATTTACACTTCAAATTTACACTTCAAGTATATTTAAATCAACCGCTAAGGATGTCCCCAACGCAAGTGATTCAACCGCTAATATCGTCGCTAAACTGTTAGCCATCAAACAATTGTAAGATACACAGGCTTCACCAGACTTAATACCAGTCAACCAGGCTTCCAACATTGATTTTTGACCTTTATCCTGAGCCATCAATTTTTTAGTCTCGATTTTACTATCGCCTGAATACAAAATAGTTTCTTTAAAATCATTTATAATTGCACTACGTCCACCACCAAAGACTTCAACTCTTTCTTTTTGCATTGCTTTAGAACCATCTGCTGTATAAATAATATTAGCGATACTACCATTCTCAAACGTTAACATAATGGACACATTATCATTAAGCAATGCTGATTTATTCGTTACAGCAGTCCCGACACAAGTAACTGTTTTTGGATTACTGCGAGTGATAGCTGATGCTAAATCAATGAAATGACACCCTTCCCCAATAACACGACCACCTCCAACTTCCGGATCTTGGATCCAATGATCAGAAGGAATAGCGCCTGAATTTATCCGAATATTCACCACCAAAGGTGACTTAATATTTTCAAAATGATTAATAATGACTCTAGTCGACGGCGCAAAGCGACGATTAAAACCAACCATTATCTGACTATTTGGGTTTTTCGGGTATTGTGAATGAATAAGTTTCAGCTCATCAACCGTTAAAGCAATTGGTTTTTCTACATAAACATGTTTATCAGCATTTATTGCAGCAATCACTGAAGAAGCATGAGTATCGTGTCGAGTAGTGATCATAATAATATCAGTATCACTTGCCAGTATTTCTTCATAATCACCCGCACAGAAATTAAAACCAAATTGATTCCCTACACCTTGTGCCGTTCTTCCACTAGCGGTGACCAAACCTCGAAATTCAACATCTGATCTGTCACTTAATAAAGGTAACAAGCTAGCTGTTGCATAATTACCCGCACCGAAAAACGACAGTCCCAATTTGTCTTTATTAATAGGTTTAGTTTTTACCGTTATACGTGATGCTTTATTTGAGGTACTCGCAGCAGAACCGTATTGCATTACGATCCCCAGATAAGGTTCTGTTTTCTCGCCCTCTATTAGTTGATAAGCTTCGGCAACATGATCAAGAGTAAAACGATGAGTGATCAATATTTTTACATCAACTTTCCCCAACGAGATCAATTTAAGGAATGATTCCATATTACGTTGCTCTGTAAAACGGACGTAACCAAACGGATAATCATTCCCACTTTCTTCATAAAATGGATCATAACGACCGGGACCATAAGAGCGTGAAATGACCACACTGATTTCTTTTTTAAAAAAATCTTCACGGGGAATATCCATGCGTATTGCCCCAACGACAACTACCCGCCCTTTTTCCCGTGTAACAGCACCACAAAGTTCAATTGGTTGATTACTCGAAGTACCAGCACATACAAGAACACCATCAACACCATAACCAGCAGTTTGTTCTCTGCAAAGAGATTCAATGTCAGTATTTGGTCCCGCACCAAGAGCACCAAAATTCTCTGCCTGTTTTACCAGTTTTCCATCAAGATCTGTCGCAATAACATTACAGCCATTGGCAATTAAAAGTTGAACGGCAATTTGACCTAATAAACCTAACCCTAAAACGAGAAAAATCTCCCCTAACTCAGGCGCTAATAAACGCGTCCCTTGCATTGCAATTGAACCCACAGTAGTAAAAGCTGCCTCTTCATCAGTAACATTCTCCGGGATCTTAACCACCAGATTTTTGGGAATTGCGACAAATTCAGCATGATTTGCATAATCAGCCCCGCCACAAGCAACACGATCTCCGGGTTGTAACCCATCAACCAACCCACCCGCAGCGACAACAGTGCCGGCACAACTATACCCCAGAGGTGAAGGAGAATTTAAGCGCGAAGTCACTGTTTGAAAAGTTTTTTTAAACCCTTCAGTTTTTATTTTATTTAATACTTGTTTTACAAGATCAGGGCGAGCTTTGGCTTTTTGTATGAGATTTTTTTTCCCCATATCAATCTTGGTTTTTTCTGTTCCTGCACTAATAACAGAAGCGGTATTTTTAACCAAAACAAATGTATCTTTTAATGTAGGAACAGGTACTTCATTCACTTCTACTATCCCTGTACGTAACGTTTGTGTTACTTGTTTCATTATTTTTCTAACCTTTTACCAATAATGGCACTTTACCCGCTTTAGTTTTGAACGGTTTATTTATAATTTTGAAATTTATAATTATATCAACACCTTCACTATCAAATAAACTTTTACAATCTAAATCAGATTTTGTTGTTGTCACATATATTGTTAATTTTCCAGGCTCGTCTTGCTTTACTTGAATAAAATGAGCTTCAGAAAATATATTATGATGTCGACCAAAAATTAAGGCTGTTAAAGATATATTGCGCCCATGAGCATCGGTAACAAATTCCCCTACTCGACCTTGTGATACTGTAAATGATTCTAATAATTCATCTCTATAAGTAAGAGGGTCTATAAGATCACCTGTATCGTACCTAATAAGAGGCCCTACTTTATTATGTATTGTCGTACCAATTAAGTGATGTTTTCCCTCAAGTTCAACAGCTTCAGTAAAACCATATGACTGGTATGGATGATAAATATAAGGCTGCTCTTTTTCATATGCTAAAACAGCCATTTCTGTATGACCATACCAAGATATTGTTGGTACTTTTAAAACTTCTTCAATATAAGTGCGATAGATAGGAGCTGGATATTCAGATCCGAAAAAAATTCCTTTTATATTTTTTCTAAGTTTTTTTAATAACTCTGGATAATCAGTCTTTAACTGTTTAATAAATTCATAAATACCACTTGGATAACCATGTAAGTACTCAATCTTATAGCTGTTTAATACTTTATCTAACGCATTTACTACCTGCTCAAAATCACAATAAGCATTTACTTGAAATTCATTATGAATAAAATTATATTTAAGCGGCTCCTTTCCTAAATTCATCCCTCTTAATGTCAACTTAAGACTTGTTATTTTATACTCAAGTTTATCCCAAATTGTATGCATATGAGCCCATTCTCTAGCGTGAGCATCTCGATCAGGTAATAATTTTAACGGCTCTCCTGAAGTACCTCCAGTATTAGTAATGATACTTCCTTGTGTGAGTAAAACCCTAGTTTCAAAATCAAATGCATGTAAATCAGTTTTAGTGATAATGGGAATTTGTTTTAGATCTTCAAATGATATCAACATTAAACTGGTAAAATCATGTTTTTTATAGAACTGTTTATAAAACTCAATATTGTTTTCTGCATGTTCTACAAGTTTTTTTACCTCATTAAATATATGGTTTTTATCAAATTCATTTCGGGCTTGAATTTGATAATTTTCATAAGACACGCCCAAGCGGTATTTGAAGGGTAAAAAGGATAGATAACATCCGATACTGGCAGGAATATTCTGAACCAAGCCTTTTATAAACTTCTTTGAAATCATGACGACAAGCCCAACATTTCTTTTGATTAACTCCGCTTTAGTACTGAGTATGTTAATAATTACTGAATAATTCTTGCCTATGTAGTCTGCTCAGGTAATTTGAAAATACCAACAAAACATAGTTAAAACTGACAGTATCGCAGTTAATTTCACAGACTATAACAATCTGTTTTTATTGTGCTTATTAGATAAAAGCAGTGTCAACTTTTGCAAAATAGAAATTTTATTGCGTAGGATGGGTTAGCCGCAGGCGTAACCCATCAAAATATATTTATTCCTCACACTTAAGGAAAGATAGTCACAATGTGATGGGTTACGCCGTTGGCTAACCCATCCTACCTCTTTGTTTAGCTTCAATTTTCGACATAGCCTATGAAATTAGTCGGAATCACTTAAATTCAGGAGAGTTATAGCCTAACCTGAGTAAAGTGCATAGGCATGTAATAATTTAAAGCATATCAGAATTTCGTTCATCAATTAATTGCATTAATGTAGTAAGAAGTCTTTTTTCGAAAATCTCAAGTGTATATTTTTCTTTATACTTGGAAATAGCGTTGGCTCCATGACTGGCAATTAAGCTGGGATTATCTATGTATTGCGCTAATATGGCAGCTAAAGCACCGGGATCATTAGATTCAAATATCCTACCATTAATACCATCATCAATAATATCAGGAATAGCGCCTTCAAACGTTGATAAAACAGGTAAGCCTGAGCTCATTGCTTCTAGAATTGTTAACGGAAAACACTCGTTTTTCGAAGGTAATACAAATACATCGCTGTTATTAAAAACTTCAAATTTTTTGTCTCCATAAATAGGGCCGGAAAAATCAATAAAATCAGTAAACCGTTTTTCTACTTTATTTACCAATTCCGAATAAAACTTCTGATTTGATATTTTCCCCACTAATTTAACTTTAAATCGCCCTATATATTTATCATCCAGTAGGTTAACAGCTTCAATAAACGTATCCGCACCTTTTGTTGGAACATAATTTGATAAGTACAAAAATGTGGGAAACTCTGATGGCAGCCTTTCATTTGCTCTTTTATTTTCAACGCCATTATTAACTTCTATCAGAGACATATTATTGTCAAATATAGTTTCAATATCACTAAAAAGTGATTTTGATAAATGAATAACATTTACACCTTTAAAAAAAAATTTATAGAGCCGCTGTTTCATTTTCGATTTAATTACTTCAACACTCATCCCTTTTCCATGTAAATGAATGACTGTTTTAGCTCCTAAAACCTTCAACATTTGAAGTATCAGCGCATCTTTCCAAAAGGCGAAACCACGTGGTGACAATGTTAAATAAACAACATCTGGCTTAAACCTGATATATTTAAATACACATTTGAAAAAAATAATGATCGTTGAAATCATTTTTCCAATTGTCAATTTCCCTAAATCTGAAAGTTCACGTGCGGGAGATATATTCACATATTCTCCTATTATTTTAGCGTTAATATAATGGCTATCTCGAATTGAAACATTAACCATAGACACACCATGTACAGGTGGTGGAAGTTGCATTAAAAATAATATTTTTTTCATCATATTCTTCTGTGACTGTAACAATATTAAATTATTGACTGACTTAAAACGTGTTGCTTTCAATAGTACTATTGACCGCTTTTATTAAGCCATCAGCTGCATTGACATAACTATATTCACTGACAGTCTCTAATCCAGCCTCTGACAATTCACCCCATAATTCTGCAGAATTTAATATATCCAGTACATGCTTTGCCCAAATTTGTGCATTTATAGGTAAAATATATCCGTTTAAAGCATTTTTAACTAACTCACCAGCCGCACCAACATTTTCACAACTAATAACCGGAGTTCCTGAGGCACAGGCTTCATTAGCAACAACGCCCCATGGATCCTTCAGTGAAGGAAACAAAAACACTTTGGCATTGGTATAATGCCCGGCAAGCTCGTCTTGTTGAACAAAACCAGGATACGAAAATTCTATATTGGAAGTTTGTAACCTTTTTAGAATAGTTTCTTTTTGAGGACCATCACCTAAAATCTTAATTTTAATATTTGGTTTGATTTTTTTTATTTCATCAATAACATCTAATGAAAAAGAAAACATTTTACGCTTAACCATTTGGCCACATAACAATACATCGTATTCTCTTTTGTCAAATGTTCGATACTGCTTAAAAAACAAATCATTATTTACACATAAATGACTTTGAAATAATTCTTTTTCAGTTGCACCGTAAGACTCAAATAACTTCAGTGTCTTTTGGCTAGCACCAATAAAAGCTTCACAGTTTTTATAAACCCATTTTCTAATTATTTTATGCATAAAACTAAATTTCTTTTCCGATAATATAGTCGCATCGGAAAAAGCAATAACCTTCTTTTTATTAATTTTTGCCCATATTACTGCAAAAATATAAGGCAATGAAAATCCCGAAACAATTAGCACATCCGGACAACTAACTTTTAACAGACGAAGAATGTTTGAATATAAATATATAGTTTTAGAATTAAAGTTTAAACTTTTAACTTTAATAAACTGGCGCTTATATTTCCCGAGGTCAAATTTCCACTGTCTATTGGGTTCAATTTCAGAACAATAAATAACTTCATATTCCCCATCAAAATTTTCTGACACTATTTCGTGAACTTTTTCCCGGTAAGGAGCAGGAATATTTGTTAATAGGGATACTTTCATTATTTTCCTTCTTAGATTCAAACAATAAGTGCATAACTTGAAAAGGTAGATAAATCGGTCAGTTGAATATATGCTGATCGCTTTTTCTCCGGCAAGAGATGTAACAATGAAAACATATAAACAACTAACCTATGAACAACGATGCCAGATTTATGCCTTAAATAAAAGTGGTATAA
>JABSOJ010000458.1 GCA_013216005.1 Alteromonadaceae bacterium
TAATTACGCATCGTATACTTTTTACACTAAAATCGTATAAAAAACATATATATTTTATTAGGTGCGGAATGTCAGATCTGATGAAAATTTATTTTTTTACTTTTAGCAGCCATTGTCAGATTACTCTGCACAATAAAAAAACGACTACTGAACATATCAATCCATTTTTTAATTTAAACATTCTTATTTTAAACCTGTAATAATTTTGTTCACGGGAATTAGCCAAACAACTTTAACTTTAACTTCGACTTAACTTAACAAATTAGCTATATAAATAACATATAGTTATTCATTAAAAAGAATAAAGTTGTCAAAGGATGTTACAAAAAATTTTCACTCAACAACAAGAGCTAGCCATATCTAAAAAGTTAAGGCAAACTCTGAGTAAGAACAAACTTAGTAGACTTGGTATCAATTATGACTAAACCTTTTTCTCAAGCGTGTGAAAATAATAAACAACCAATATTAACGATATTACAACAAGCATTCAGCAATACCAAAGAAGTATTGGAAATTGGCTCAGGCAGTGGTCAACATGCCGTATTTTTTGCTCAACATTTATCTCATCTAACCTGGAAAACCAGCGATTTATTAATAAATCAATCGGGTATTAATCAATGGTTGGATGAATATAAGTTAAGCAACTTACAACGCCCGATAACACTTGACCTGAATTCCCCATGGCCAATAAATAAGGTAGACGGTATTTTTACCGCGAATACATTACATATAGTCAGTTGGCCATTAGTGGTGAAGTTTTTTACTGAAGTGGCACACCATTTACCTGAAAATGGCACTTTGTGTATTTACGGCCCTTTTAATTATCAATCAAAATTTACCAGCCCAAGCAATGCTAATTTTGATTTATGGCTTAAAGACAGAGATAAAGCCAGTGGCATTCGTGACTTCGAAGCAATAGAACAACTCGCTCTTTCTGCCAATCTTACGCTTATTGCAGACAATGCTATGCCAGCCAATAATCGTTTATTGGTATTCATAAAAAAGTATTAACAACAATAACAACAACAACACTGGCTAATTTCATTAAAAAGTGGTGAAACTTACCACTTTACATTTCCCCACCCAAGATGCCACACCTAAAATACTACTAATTTACAATGAGTTACACTTACGGCTTGGTTTTTGCTATTTGTTTTATGCTAGTTTGATTAATACCAGTTATTTTTGCTAATTGGACTAAAACTAGTACCTCACAGCATTTTCTCTAAACACTATACCCGAAGGTTAGAATATGATGACTAACGATACAGCCTTAGCTGAAACTACAGAAAAGATCTCCATCGAACAACCCGTCTCCCCTGCAAAACCAGCAAAAACCTTTGCACCAATATCTGCGACTAAACGCATTGATGCAATGGATATTCTCAGAGGCTTTGCCTTAATTGGCATAATCTTAATGAATATTGAATGGTTTAACCGCCCGATAGCCGAATTAATGAGTTTCGATTATAGCCTTACTGGCGTTGATTGGGGGTCTAACTGGCTGATCAAAGTTTTTGTTGAAGGTAAATTTTACAAACTGTTTTCATTACTGTTCGGCATGGGTTTTGCGATAATGTTGTTTAAAGCACAGGAAGCCGGAAAACCTTTCGGTGCGTGGTTTGTCAGACGAATGTTGATACTCTTTGTATTTGGTATGGCCCATATGATTTTTTTATGGGGCGGAGATATCTTACATGATTATGCTTTTGGTGGATTAATGTTATTAGGTTGGGTATTGCTAGTAAATACCAAACGAATGCAACGCTTTAATCATTCAAAATATTTTTTACGCATAGGCATGACCATGGCTTTACTGCCCATTGTAGTAGCTCTTGGTGCAGCATTGTTTTTTGGCACAACTCGTGATGAAGCAAAAATTAATGAAAGCTGGCAACAAAGACAAGCTGTTACTTCTTTATATGAAGAATTGGAAAGTAAACAAGCCTTAGTGTTAACAACAAATGAACTACTTGCAAAAGAAGTAGAATCTTACGTTTCAGAGTCAGATGAAGAAGAAATTGATGAAGATACATTGAGCCCTGAGGCGTTAATCAGTCACAAAGCCGAAAGACGCTTAAAATACAGAACCGAACGTAAACACAATATCGCAAAAGAGGTTGATGCTTTCACTCAGGAAAGTTATTGGACAGCCACAAAATATAGAGCCATACAGTCACTGGAAGCCCTTAAAGATACGCCGATCTTTGCACTGATCATTGGTTTTCCGATATTTATGATGGGTTATTGGTTAATTGCCAGTGGCGCTATGCGTGAACCAGAAAAACATATCAATCTTTTTAAAAGCATGGCTTGGATCGGTATGGGTATAGGGCTGTTTATGAATGTTACCGGAGTTTTAATCAACCTGCATCCAGCGACAAAAAGTGCCCTTGAGATCAGGGCTTCCGGCGACACGATATTTTTCTTAGGACAATATATATTAACCGCAGGATATCTGGGTTTACTCATGTTAATGATCCTTTCACCGAAAACACAAAAGTTGCTTACATGGTTAGCGCCTATGGGTCGTATGGCTTTAACTAACTATATTTCTCATTCAATTATTTTAACCAGTATCTTTTATGGTTATGCGGGTGGAATGTTTGGTGAAATTTCTCGTGGGCCGCAAATATTAATCGTTATCGCAATAATACTTGCTCAAGCGCTGTTATCTCGCTGGTGGTTAAATAACTTTCAATTTGGTCCTCTGGAATGGTTATGGCGTTCTTTAACTTATCTTAAATTTCAACCGATGAAGGTGGATAAAGTTAAAACAATTAGCTCGCCCATTAGTACAAATTTAAATGCTTCAAATTCAAGCTCTTCTAATTTAAGCTCTTCTAATTTAACTAATGAGCAAGCTACATCGTAAAAATCATTGTGATTACAAATGACTAACCTCCCGGTATTAGGGATTGGCGGGAAGTTAGTCATAGGACCACAAATTGTGATTCTTTTATTTTTATTTTGTACGTTTAATTTTTAGTGATGACCACTTGCTAAATAAATATGATGAATAGTGAGGGTGCCATCATCTTCCAGTTGTACCCACACTTCATATTTATCTTCAAAAATAACTCGGTGATCCATGCCAAAATCACTACTGTAATTTGTTGGTCCACATTTTTTTGGCTTGAACCATCCTCACACGTTTGCCCTAAACCAAAAACATGCCTTATTTCTTGCCATATAACATGACTTTTCGAATCAATATTGATTGAAGCACCATTTATTCCATAATTAAATTCAATTGAGTACTCATCAACCACTTAATCACTGGCGAGCTAATATCTTTATAAATCAAATGTTAATCTATTGTTAGTAAAAATACGACGATTTTCACACATACGCAACATAATCATTTGAAATAAATAGATTATTTTTATATTTTGACGAAAAACGAGGGTGATTTAATATTGCTACGATTAAAAAAAAGACATTAATACAATAATTA
>JABSOJ010000459.1 GCA_013216005.1 Alteromonadaceae bacterium
TCGTCCATAATAACCTACGTTTAATTGAACTATTATAATGGCTTAGACCACGACCTTACAAATTTGTCACTTCCCACACAACTCGTAGGTGGAATATTTTTATAAGGAAAGAATGAGGGCTCAAGGGATTTCAATCTGAAGGTTCGTCATTATCCCCTTGCTGTGCCAGTAAGCGATCTCCCACTCAAAATAACAAATGTTAAAATAAAGTTATTGATTTAATTGGTTGTTTTTTATAAGGTGATTATATTTTCAGGGATGTAATTATTAATGAGCAATCAACTTTCTTCAAGTGAGTCTGGCACCATGACAGCAACACAATATCTTAACGATCGTTTATATCACCAACAAATATACCACAGCAAAAAAAGCAGCACGGCGCAAAATCGTTTTGTTTGGTTGCGTCGTGTTGAAATTATTGCTGCCGCGTTCATTCCTGTATTGGCAATTATTCCGGCAGACAAAGTGGCTTGCATTCAATTACTCATTGGCTGCATGGGCGCGTTAGTGACTATTTTGGCAAGTTGGCTTGCCTTGGGTAATTATCAACAAGACTGGATGACTCACCGTGGAACCAGCGAGGCACTTAAAGCACAGAAAATATATTTTCAAACCCGCACCGGGCCTTATGCAGGCACAGAAAAAGAGGAACTTAACGAACAGCAATTGTTACACAGGCTGGTCGATAACGTGGAAGCGATTTTGGGTAACGAGCATCTTAAATGGCAGCAACAAAAAGCTAAGCCGGATAAACCTGGGAAATAAGTTGAGTAATAAGGTGGGTAACAAGCTAGAGACATTAAGCCGGGTAGCAAGTTAAGGAGAGTTAATGATGGATGAAAAAATGAAGGAAGAAAACATGAAGCAAGAAATAAGCTTTCAACGATGTGTTTGGGTCAGTTATTCAGGTGCTGATCAATCATTTGTTCAAACCTTGGTAAATTACTTTGAAGACCATAAAAAAACAAAAGCTGTCCGCTTAATGGCTTATATGAGAGACGAAGAAACCTCTGAACCTTTTGAAAATTCGAAACAAAAGTCAACCAGAACCAAAATGTATTTAAAAGCAGGTGAATCAGTTACCGATTTAGTTGAAATTATTGCTACAACCCTGCGCCGGATGTTAGTTATTTCACCGAGCTATTTAACCAGTGAACATTGTTTATGGGAACTGGCCAGTTGTTTTATGGTTGGCTCAAAAGTGCCAATTTGCATATTAAAAGACATTTCATCTTTTTCAGTAATAAAACAACACCGCCAATATTCATTTATAGATAATGTTAATAAATATTCATTGCCTGAGGCATTGGCTTTTGTTTATCAAAAACGTGTAAAAAAGATGCATGCTGATTTTCATTTATCTATAACTGATGAGCAAGATCCCGTTGATTTTTTTGAAAATAAAATTGAGTTATTAAATGATAGTAATTATTTAAAAATCATGTCACAAGATCCCGATTATAACGTGTTATTTGATGATGTTGAAGAATATGTAAATCGGTTTAAAACACCCGTTATCATTGCCAATTTTGAAAGATTTTACAAAAAGCTTTATCTGCAATGGGTAAAACATACTTATGCAAAAGAATGTTTAAAAGTCCCTCTTATTTTAAATGAAAGAGAGGACGATGAGGAGAAAGTGTTTTTTGAATTGAAGCATCTAGTTTCGCAAAAGCATGAGAATATAAAGCATTTGGTAGAACAGTTAAAAGATAATCTTAAAGGTGAAACTAAAAGCTTGGATGATGCCAAAGCCGTGGTTCTGGAATTTGCATCATTAATGGCATTACGAATGGTTGATCTTACTTGGGCTGCTGAATTTCGCATGTCATCTCTAGGCGGTGTTCGCCTGAGATTTGCTGTAAAGGATGGTGTAAAGGAAAGTAGGAAGTTCTTTGATTTAGAGATAGCGGCCAGTGTTATTCAACATGTTTCCGTGAATGTGAAGTTCCGTAAAGATGGTCCAAATATAGATACTCGGTTAAATATAAAGCCACTCGATGGCTTACCAGAACAACGTGAGGCCAATAAAAAAAGACAGTACGAGACTTTAAAAGAAAACTTAGTAATGCTGGTTATGAAATATAGCAAAAATAGGACACAAGAATTTTTGGAGGATCTTGGGTGGGAAGCCGACTTAAGAGCTCGGATTTTCAGTGATTATCGTGACCAGAATGGTACTTTAACTGTTGCTCGTTTTTATGTGGATCATCAACAATTTGAAGATGATTTTGCTGAACATTGGTCTGAATTGGCTGATGGTTTTATTGATATTATTAATAAAGGAGCGGAAGAAGAGCGCCGGGTACGTATTGGTACACTGATAGTTTCCTCGCGTGATGAAGGTAATTTAATTCAATTTTCAAAAAATCATGATCTCTTTTTTGATCATATTTTAAAACTAAAGGAGAGTTTTAAAGACAATGACTAACACATACGCAGAAAAAATACTTAATTTACAAGAAACCCAAGAAATAGAATTATTTAAAATGCAAGGCTGGCCAGCTGGGGGCTATCGTTTGTCAAAGGCACATACAGGTGCTATTCAGGCTGCCTATTTCGCCGAACGGCCACTATTAGTCAGGGGAGATCCCGGCCTAGGTAAAAGCCAGTTAGCACAAGCAATCGCCTGTTATCTTGATTGGGGATTAGTGACAGCTGTTGTTCATTACAATACTCATATTGAAGATTTGCTATTTAACCAGGATCACCTTGAACGTTTATATGATGCTAACCGTCAGACAGTAACTGGTAAAGATAATGCTGATGGCAACGACGATGAAAACAAGCTGGCACCCAAAAATTACATTCGCCCCGGAAAAATCTGGCAGGCAATGGCACCAGGCACCGTGAGTGATTATTCGTGCGAGCGACCTCATGATAAAAAGGGCACGGTTTTGTTAATTGATGAAATTGATAAAGCTGATTCGTCATTACCTAATGCATTACTCGAAGTATTAAATAATCGTTCAATCAGTATACCTTTTAAAAATGACCCTATTCAGGAAAAAAGCCATCCGCTATTTGTGGTCATCACCTCAAATGACGAACGCTTATTACCTCAGGCATTTTTGCGCCGTTGTGCAATTTTAGACTTACGTTTAAGTGAGACAAGTGAACAGGCACAACTTGAGTTAATTGATATTTATAACACACACAAAAATTACAACCCTGAGTTGAGCTTGGACGAAGCGCTTGTTAAAGAGGCCGCAAAATTAGTGGTTGAACAGCGGGGAAAACAGTCTAAGGAAGAATATCATGCCGGCACTTCTGAATTTTTAGATTTGATCAAGGCACTATGCCAGTTCCCTGAGCAAAATAGTGAGAATTTAAAGATGTTAAGCACGCATTTAATTAATAAAAATCAACAGCGGGTGTAACAATGGCTCAGTTAGGTGATGCTTTAAGGCTATTGAACATTATGGGCAGGGAACATAGTTGTTTGCCTGA
>JABSOJ010000460.1 GCA_013216005.1 Alteromonadaceae bacterium
ACACAAATACATGGCTACATTTTATGACTTTTAAAGTCCATTTAAATCAATACCTTAAATGTGCGGAATGTAGGGTGAACGTTAATTGGCTTATAATCAGCCAACAACTATATCCGCCAGCAACACACCTAAAAACTTACCTGTTTTCTGGTGCAATATCTTTAACTCCTGCCGCAAATCCCTTTATTTCTTCAACACTATATTTCGTTATTACTCGCTTATTTGAAGCTAATTGGTGCTTCAAACTAACGCCAGCTCGCCGGGCAATTACAGGACGAACTGGTCTTTGGCAAAAGCCACCGCCACAATTAGGACAAACATTCTGCAAAATATCTTCTACACATTTTTTGCAAAAAGTGCATTCATAAGTGCAAATCATCGCCTCGCCAGCTTCAGGCGGCAGGTCTTTATTACAACATTCACAATTTGGTCTTATTTCCAGCATTGATACTTCCTCGAAGATTATCAAAACCATACGTTATATAATGGTCATAAAATAACTCAATACATCTCTAATAGTTACGCAACAATAACTCACTAAATTCTTTCTTATTGTGTGGATCAAACAGTGTGTTTTGTGAACGATTTGACATGCCCGCAACAGAACACTCACCATTATTCAATAAATACATTGCTTCATTAAGCAAAGGATCATTGTTAACTCCCCAATCACCGGGAATAGTATCTTCAGCTGCACAATCAACTGGAATACCATCAAAAAAGTCACCAAAACCTTCTGCATTATAATTTTGCGTTGTAATAGCAAAAATCATCTGCTCACATAACTCAACTACTCTCATGCCTACGGGTTTGCCGTAAGTTCTTTGACCAACAACTTTAACGTCAATATGAGGTTTCAGAGAATTAATGATCACTTCACTTCCGGAAGCTGATTCCTCTGTTGTTAAAAAAACAACTCGTGCAAGGCTTAACGGATTTGTGCCATCAAACAGGTTAAATAGCACATCCCGATTATAGTTACTGTGATTAGCGTTATACCTTTCTGTATTATAAATTCGGCCCAATACGTTATCGCCGCCAATTTGCGTCGCTAGTTGATTAGACGTATGAGAGCTGCCCCCGTGGTTATAACGTAAGTCTACAATTAACTCATCAATGGCCTGCTCTTCAAAGTATTTAAAGGCGTCATTCAGTTCCCTTTCACTTGAAGCAGTAAAACTGTCATAAACCAAATAACCCACTTTCCCGAGTTCAGATCCAATTATTTGAGTAGCTAAAACCGAATGAGTATTAACCGTACTTTTACTCATTGTTTTTATTTCGTTATCAACCGTTCGCCAGGTAAATTCCACTTGCTCTTTGTCATTATGATTTGCCCAAAATTCTCCGGATTGAAAACTACCATCAGTAATAGCATCATCAATGCTTTCTCCTTCTATTTTAACAATCCTGTCACCCCTGCGCATACCAATAGCTTTAGCATTGCTGTTATCATAAACAAAACCAACAACCAGCTCTTTATTTGCTTCGTCTATCCTTGCACTTAGCCCAAAATCAAAGGTAACGGAATTGACAAAAATGTCATTGTAGGCTTGCTTTGTGATGATGAAGCTGAATCTATCAATAGGATTTTTTTCTTTGATGTCATTAATAAGTGCTTGAAGGGAATCGAAATCTGAGGGATTGGTTGTCTGATCTAACGCATCATCCCAATACCAATCATTCATATACTCCCACAACGCAGCGTTTTTTGAATCCTGAACATTACATATTCTTGCAGAATTTGTAATAACAGGCACAGAAGATGATTTGTCGTTTCCGCAGCCAGCTAAAAAAACAGATGACAAAATTAATGACAAAACTACTGACAAAACAGGTAACAACAAAATCGAGTGGACTTTTCCCATAAAACAAAACCCTTTTAACTGCCTATTTTCAAACAAAATTATAATATACCTGTTGCTTGAAATTAAAGTTCAAACTAAGAAGTAAACTGTATACAGGGATTGTATAAAAAACAGGCTCTGTTGTAGATAATTGTTGTCCCTTCAAATGGAATTAAACTCAACCCTTATATCTAGGACTCTGTGACTAATTCTCGTTAAAAAACCAATTTATCGCCTAACCCTTTAAAAATAGGGGATTCATCGAGGGACAACAGTATTATGGAACAGAGCCAAAAAACAAGAGTTGAGGATCCTCTTTATCGCGAATTTTGACAAATAAATCAGCCTGAGCTACAACAAAAGACCCCATTAAAACTTATCAATAAGATAATCTAACATTGCTCTTACTTTTGGGGTAACACCGCGTTTACTGGGATAAATAGCATATAAGCTCACAGAGCGTCCGACCCAACAATCAAGTACCCGCACTAAACGCTTGTCATTTTCAGCTTGTTTGCATAAATATTCCGGTAATAATGCCACACCAGATCCCGCAACAGCCATTTGATAAACGATATTAAAATCATCACTGACAAAAGCTGGTGTAATATCTACGTAGCTTTTTGCATTATCTTGCACTAATTCCCAACGAGGCTTTTTATTGACTGCACTCATAAATAAACATTTGTGATCCGATAAATCATTGGGCTCAACTATTTGGGTATTTTGTTTTAAATAAGTTGGATTAGCATATAAATGTAAATTGCTCGTTGCTAATTTCCGGGAAATTAACGATGAATCAGATGATTCCCCTACTCTTATCACTAAATCCAAACCTTCTTCTATTAGATCAACCCTGCGGTTAGTTAATCTTAAATCTAATGTAACATCCGGATACTTTTCATTAAATTCAGGTAACAAAGGCGCTAACATTGTTTGTCCGATAGTTACCGAAGTACAAAGATTTAATTTGCCTCTGGGTATCATGGTCATCGCTTCAACACAGTAAGATGCACTCTTTATTTCTTCATTAATCCGAACACAATGTTCAAAATATATTTGACCTATTTCCGTTAAATGTAATGAACGTGTTGAGCGTTCCAATAAAATAACACCTAGATTTTTTTCCAGACGGGACACTTTTCTACTGACATTAGATTTAGGCAAGCAAATCACATCAGCAGCGATGGTAAAGCTACCGTATTCAACAACCGCTAGAAATACCATCATATCGTTTAAATCCATTACATTGTCACCTTACACCACTACCTTACATTGCCATCTCATATTGTCACCTTGCATTATTACCTTAAACAGAACACAAAGTTACCAAAACCGGTATTTATCTCATCACGTGCAACAAATATAATAACGTTCAAATCAAGACTAAACAACAGAAACAACAACAGACAATGGAGCAAATAATGGAAATATTAACATTTGACCAGTTACCACAAGACGGTTTTGCAGGTTTACTGGAACGCAAATTCGTCATCGATAAACGTGTATTTAAAACTGAACTACATACCGTCTAAAGACGGTAGGTTCTTTAAGGACTGAAAGTCCTCCCGCACTAGCTACCTTTATT
>JABSOJ010000461.1 GCA_013216005.1 Alteromonadaceae bacterium
CAAAATCTTCGTTTTGCAATATTGCTTGAATACCCCGTAAAATAAGGCTTTCAGGATTTCCGTTCAGACACTAACTATAAACTGGTTATTATTACACCACACTACCAAGCAAGCGCTTGGTTTGCAATTATTTATTTACTGTGATAGCTTTTGCAAAATAACCTGTACCCAAACCATTTATCTTTACCACACTCAGGAAAATTCAAAATGTCTGAACAACAAACAGATGTCACCAATATTTCAGACTTAGTTGACCTAAATTCAGCACGGGGCAGATTACAGCAAGCCGCTGCAAAACTATTTAAAGAAAAAGGCTACTCACAAACAACCGTAAGAGATATTGCTGCCGCTGTTGGTATTCAAAGTGGCAGCATATTCCATCATTTTAAGAATAAAGAACAAATATTAAAAACAGTTATCATCGACGCCATTCTCAGAGTTTTATCTTCCATGGAGGAAGCATTATCCTCTACAAATAATGTTGATGAACAATTAGAAAGTTTGGTATTTTGCGAACTACAGGCAATTCATAATGAGCAGTTAGACGGTTTCAAATTAATGATGTCGGAATGGAGATCGTTAAGTGAAGCTAATCAAAAAGAAATCCTTACCCTTCGTGAACAATATGAAGAAATATGGCTTGGAATTTTAGCCAGTGCTTATCAGGCAAAAAGAGTCAAAGTAGAAAGTTTTTATTTACGTGGTTTTATTAGAGGTGCGCTAATTGAAACCAGTAATTGGTACAAAGTTTCAGGGTGTCTGTCACTAAAACAATTAGCGCATATGATGATGACGGCGTTTATTTCACAAAAATAAAATGCCGTTAATATTAATCTATCACCGCTTATTTCTCTTTAACGACTTTCCATAACGAATCGACAAAATAATTTTTTTCATCTGAATACTGTTCAATCATTTCAAAACCCGTTTGCTGACACAAAAATTCGATATCACCTTGAGTGAACTTAAAAGAGTACTCAAGGTGAATAGGTTCATAAGACTCAAAATGAAATGTCCTTTGTAGCTCAGCCACGTACACTTCTTGTTCTTCAGTCGACAGAACATAACTTTCCATTGCCCCCAGCACAGGGTTATATACACCAAAATGTTTAAACTTATCAATATTAAAATTACCACCAAGTTCCGCATTAATGCGTCTTAATATATTTAGGTTAAACTCTCTCGTGTGGCCGCTGGAATCGTTATAAGCAGCAGTGAGTACACCCACATCTTTTTTTAAATCAAAACCAAGCAACACATTATCCGAGGCATTTAAACTCATCCATAACCTTCTTAAAAACCCCTGATTTTGTACCCGATCAAAATTACCAATATTAGAGCCTAAAAATAACACCAGCTGCCTGTTTTTGGATTGATTCCTAACCGTACGCAAACCATCAAAATATTCAGCAACAACACCATTAATGGTTAAATTAGGATGCGGCGTCATATTTTCACTTAGCATTAACATCGCTTTTTCTGAAATATCGATAGGATAAAAATTCACTTTGCAATTGGCATTTAGAAAGCCATCAATGATCAACTGACTTTTATGTCCGTCGCCAGCCCCTAACTCTATTATATCAATTTCCTGTGCACCGATTTCCTCAGGTAATTGGTCCTTAATACGATTAAGAATTTGAAACTCAGTGGAAGTCAGATAATAATCTTCATGCTTTGTTATTTGCTGAAAAACTTCACTACCCGTATCATCATAAAAATATTTGGCTGGCAAGTTCTTTGGCATAGCACACAAACCAGTCAGCACATCAATGGCGAGCTGTTCTTTATGTGAATTACCTTCTACATTCTTTTGAATAATTGTTTTTGCTAAATACATTAAATACCCTTAGTTAATCGAATTCCAGAAAACATCCAGCGTTGTTGAGGCTGATAAAAATTTCGATAAGTATGTCGGTAATGCCCTTTTGGTGTAGCAATACATCCACCTTTTAAAACAAACTGATTACACATAAACTTACCGTTGTATTCTTCAATCGCTCCCTCAAAAGGTCGAAAACCCGGATAAGGAGAATAGTGACTTCTTGTCCAACACCACACCTGGCCAATATTGGCACTCGCTAAAAGAGGATGAAGAGCATGTTCATTTTTATTATTTTCAAAATGAACATCAGTGGACATTCTTAAATATATTTCCAACTCTTGCTCTGTCGGAAGCCTGCAACCTTTCCAGTTAGCAAAAGCATCTGCTTCAAAATAACTAATGTGAGACACGGGGGCATTAAGATCTAATAGCTGCCGTCCGTTTAAAGTAAATTCATACCAAAATTCATCACACCGCTGCCAATAAAGTGGATGCCTAATATTATTTTGGTTCAACCAATCCCAACCTAAACTTAACCAAAGTTTTGGCGTTGAATACCCCTGTTCATGAATAAATTCTAAATACTCTCCATTCGTTACTGTATTTTCACACATAGCAAAAGGATGAATATAAGTACGGTGTTCAGGCATTTCATTGTCATAAGCAAAACCAGCTTCGTTATGGCCAACCTCATACACGCCACAATCAAAACTTGTCCATTTATCAACGACAGTTGGTGCCCTGGCAATTGATGCTTCAAGATAGGTGGGCTGAAGTGGATTAGCGGCCAAAATAACTTTTATATCCATAAATAAAAGTTCTTGATGTTGCTGCTCGTGGTGTAAACCTATCTCTAATAGCGAATAAAGTTCAGAATGATCGTTTTCACAGCTTAAAAGCTCAATGATTTTTTCATCAACGTAACTTCGATAGGCTAAAACTTCAGATACGGTTGGTCTGGATAAATGCCCTCTTTCACCCTGTAACCAATGCTTACTAACGGATTTGTAATAGGAATTAAACAATACGTTGTAATTTGCATGAAATCTTTCAAAGCCTGATAAAAACCTGACTAAAATGAGCTCTTCAAAAAACCATGTTGTGTGCCCCAAATGCCATTTAGGAGGGCTAACCTCAGCGGTTGGTTGCATAACATGATCTTCTATTTCCAAACGGCTGCATATTTCAGTTGTATAGTTTCTAACTGCTTTATAGCTGGAAATAAGCGCTTCTGGGTTGTTATTAATAGTCCGTGAAAGCATCAATCACTCCTAATTAATTATACAAATTGTGTCTGGATATTGAACAATATCCCCCGACACCAGTACCGTCACACGATAACACGTCGTAATCTCACCACTTGGACTAAAATTGGGCACAACTCTTCTCCTTAAGGTTAATTACTATCTTTGCTTACATTACAAATTGATGTATTGAATTTCACCGATAGACATTAACAATGTTATCAAGTTTTACTTCCTCTGAAAACTTGATAACATTGCTATAAAAACTGTCCGTTTAAATTAACCATTATTATGGCACCAATCATTCGGGGTAACAATTGAAATAAAAAGTCTAAGGAGAAAACGTTAAAACCTGCGACAATTAA
>JABSOJ010000462.1 GCA_013216005.1 Alteromonadaceae bacterium
AGGGAAAACCTCATGCACGGAATCGAAGAGGGGCCGTTGGATAAGCTATGCGAAGCCTGCGGCCTACTCTACATACAACACACTGATGCACCAAGACCTGATAATATAGCTACAAACAATGACTTGTTTGTTATAGATGAAGCAGGTGAAGATGATTTTACCGATGCCGTTAACATAACAGGAACCCATAAGTGACAATATATTTACAAAATTACACGCTGGACTAGGGTACGGAGTCAAGTGATTTAGCTATTTATTTTCTTGTTTTATATTTACAAAGCCTTGTTGAGAAAGGGCTTCAATGAATCCACAATTTGTTGGTTCTTCACTACGCTTGCATGACGAAATCAGACAATTCAGTGCCGATTGAATGGTAAGTAATCCGGCTATCTGCTCTTTTATTCTATCTCTTTTTTCGATCGCAAGGCTTTTTACATCATCATATTGTTTATCGCCTAATGAGAGCAACTGTCTGATTTCTTTTAAAGAAAAACCAAGTTGTTGAGCTTGTTTAATAAAACTGATTCGATCAATAGTCGCAACCGGATAATGCCGAAAACCAGCAACAGGTTTTTTAGGCTCTATAATTAAGGCTTGCCACTGGTAATATCTAATCTTTTCGATATTTACATCAGCGGCTTTTGCTATAGCACCTATGGTTAAAGGGCTGGTTTTTTGCTCATGAGAAATAAATTATCATTTCAGCGGCCTCACAGTGGCAATTATAGCCGCAAATAATACAGTTATAACCATTTTTACTTGCCTGATACCATTTATCGGGGTGTGATTTCACTAATTGACCACCATTTTTGGTAAAATATTTTACTGCGCTATTGCCCGGACTTTGCATCCATAAATGACTTACTCCGGCCAGTGCACCTTGTTTTTTAAGGGCTTCAATTGAAAGTTTCAATAATTTTCCGCCAATGCCATAACCACGGTAATTTTCATCGACAGTATTGCATTTAAAGTAGCAAACTTTATCTGTAGGAACTTTCCATAATTCGGGGCTGCACCACTCATCTATCTGCCATTTGTTTGCGGCATAAGTAATGCGAAAACCTATCAGTTTTTGCCCGTCGTAAACCACATAACCAGCATTAATGTGATCGGAAATGCCCTGTTCGGCCCATTGCTTAATATTCTCGTCATCAAGATAGCCGTCGCCATGTACGTGGTTACCCAGTTCAATCACTTTAGAAAAGTCAGCTGGAGTCAGGTTTTTGTAGTGAAAATTGCTCATTTATTATCTGTCATTAAGTTGGGTTTAAGTCAGGTACACGTTAGCACCTGTGTTACCTTTTAGGTTAAATTAAGTTAAGTTAAGTTTAAGTTTAAGTTAAAAAGTATAAATAGTGCAAAATTTTTGGATAAGTGTCATAGTTTGCGAAAAATAATGAAAAGATTAATGACAATGTATGATCCTTTGCATGATAAGACGCCAGGATGTGGCGAGCCGTATCCTGACAGTTATTGGGCTGATACTTTAACTGAAAAACCTGAAGATGATGGTGTTTTAACACAAGATATCGATGTTGATGTCGCTATTGTAGGGGCAGGTTATACCGGTTTATCTTGTGCGTTACATTTAGCGAGGGAACATGGCATAAAAGCCACAGTGCTTGAAGCCAATCAAACGGCCTGGGGTTGTAGTGGCCGTAATGCTGGTTTTATTCTTAAATCGTCTGGTCGAAAATCTTATAGCCAAATGGCTAAGCAATGGGGCGAAGAAGTGATGCGCGGCATTTATCAGGAAATGTGCGCAGGGGTTGATACGGTTAAAAGTTTGATCGCAGAAGGCATTGACTGTGATCAGCAAGATGCGGGTTTCATTAAAGTTGCCCATAAACCTAATATGCTGAAAGAATTAATTGCCACGGCAAAATTGCAGCAACAAATGTTTGGCTACGATGTACAAATATTATCTCAACACGAAGTACGACAGCAGTATATGGATGATCACAATGCTTTTGGTGCAATACGTTATCAAGATGGTTTTGGTTTAAATCCATTGAAGTTAGCGTGCGGATATCAGAAATTGGCCCGTCAGGCAGGTGCTAAAGTTCATACTGCGTCACCGGTAATGTCCTGGCATGAAGAACCACGTGGTAAAACATGCACTCAAGATAAAGTTCAAGTATTGCAAACACCGAAAGCCAGAGTGAAAGCACAAAAAGTGGTAATTGCTACTAATGGTTATACCCCGAAAGGTTTTCATCATTTAGTTACAGATCGCACTTTGCCGGTATTATCACAAATTATTGTTACTGAGCCATTATCAGAACAGCAATTAGCCGTTTGTAATTTTTTAACTTCAAATGTGGTGATGGATACCCGGGCTCTGAAATATTATTATCGAAAATTACCTGATAATCGTCTGCTATTTGGTGGTCGTGGTGCAATTACAGGGAAAGGAGCGGACGATCCTTACTACGCAGATCGTTTACTCGCGGTATTGAAAACCAGTTTTCCGTCCTTAACAGATCTGAAATATAATTATGCATGGTCAGGTTGGATTTGCATGGCACTGGATGATTTACCGCATATTTATCAGAATGACAACAATAGTATATTTTACAGCATGGGTTACTGTGGCAGTGGTGTTTCTTTTTCGGTGCAGGCGGGTAAACGTTTAGCTGAAAAAGTAGCGGGGCAATCAGTACCGGATTTACCGCTTTATCAGAAAGCTTTACCGAAATTTCCATTAGCTCCGTTACGTAGGGTAGGGCAGTGGGGATATTTTCATTATGGCAAAATTAAAGACACTTATTTTTAGAGGTGTTTAAATGTAAAAAAATCCTAGCTGGCTAGGATTTTTTTATTAATACGCGCTGTGGAGGTTGGGCTAACTTGCGTTAATAATTGAGCATTAACCTTTGAACATAACTAATATAACTTAGCTAATTTTATGATGTTCTTTTATATCTCATTAATACTAGTACCTTGACTCATTAATTATGACTGATTGAGTTTCTCATAAGCACGTGTCAATTTTTCACGTGCTTTATCAACATTAAACATCCAATTTATGGATGCTTTTTCCTCATTCCTACGATTTTCCCAGGCACTTAATTCAGATATTAGCTCTTCCCAATTTGGTATCCTGCGATTGAGGCATTGTTGGTTCATATTCCCTATTTCTATTTCAACCATATTCAGCCAACTGGCATGTTTTGGAGTGAAATGAAATTCCAAGCGATTTAAAATTCTCAATGCCTCTTCTGGCTCAAAAGCTTTATATAATGAACCCGCTTTATGGGTACCATAATTATCCATTACAACATGAATTTTCTCTGCTTGTGGGTAGTGCACATCAACAAGATCTTTCATGCAATGCGCAAAAATCTTCGGATTTTTTATTAGTCCGGGCGCAAGGTTAAAACCCCCATCTTTAGATTATAGTCCTTCATACCATCTATTTTACTCTTT
>JABSOJ010000463.1 GCA_013216005.1 Alteromonadaceae bacterium
TTACAGTGATGATAAAGCTAAAGAAATAATTTTTGAATCAATCAAAACTGATATTAAGCATGTGAATTATCATAGTAGAATTTTGGTTGATGAGATCATGCAACGTCACAATACTTTCCAACAGTTAAAATTGATCGGTCAGGTAAAGTGTAAAACAAAACCAGGCACAACCGGACATGGTAGAGGCTGCAATCCAGTAGATATGACTCTAGATGAAAACGTCTGCACCACATATACCCATTATGGCTGGAATTTTCCTGTAGAAAAAGGGTGTTATTCCAAATTTTTAGGTTACGAAAGCCGGAGTGACCAACTAAATAAATTACTCTGTTTACCAACCTGCTATCTATTATATCCGTTTCTACTGCTATTGATTGAACAACATCCGGCAATCACCGATTCTTGGCTGGTGAATTGGAAGCTATATGATAAGAAGGGGCGACTATATGGTTTTAAGCAAGTCAAAGGCGTGTGGGTGGCCGTTAGTGAAAAATCTCGTAAAGGTAGGCAAAATGCACAACAAACGATTATTCTTAATGATGTTTCTAAATGTCTTGTGGAACAAATTATACAGCTTACTACCATGGCTAGAGACTATCTCAGATCCAAAGAAAATGATCACTACAGATCAGTACTTATATCCCAAAATGGCATTTGTACCCAGCCAAAACGTATAACCCGACTATTGCCTTTTTCAAACAGAAACATGGTGTGTTCAACTATTTCAATAAGAGTGCAGGAAAGTTCGCCTTTTCGCAAAAAAAATCACGCTATTGATATTTTCAGATCGATATCCTGTTCAACTATGAGGAGTTCTTGTGGTATCAGGGTGTATCTAGAAACACAGTCTGTTCATGCAATGGCAGAAGCACTAGGACACGAAAAATATCAACCCCAACTGATAAGTCATTATTTACCGAAACCATTATGGGATTATTTTACGAATCGCTGGGTTCGACTATTTCAAAATGCCATTGTTTATGAAGCAATGAAGGATTCACCTTATCTATTTAACGCAATAGATCTCAAGGAAGATGAATTGGATGAGTTTCTAAAGAACCATGGTCTTGGAGAGCTTCCATATCACATTAAAAGAGGAAAAGAAAAAGCAAAAGATATTGCTGATGATGTAAGCGGACTCATCCAGTCAGTAGTCGTGATGATCTCTACTGGCATGATACAAGTACTTTTTGCAATAGTAGAAATGGTCAATAAGGCTTCAAATAAGGAGCAATTTAACGTGATTTCTCAGCATTGGTATGAAACTGCAAGCTTTATCCTGTCACACCTCTCAATGGCAGAAGGTAATAAGCAAGACAATGAACTATTTATTTCTCAGGATGTCATGCGGATGTATTTATTGGCAAAAAATAACCCAATAGAAAATTTAGTTATCCAGGAAGCTTCAACATGTTGAAATTGATTTTAAATAAAGATGATAAAGCGCTGGCAGAACAAATTCTTGCAGGGACCAAGCATATTAACAATTTTAAGAAAAATGAATTCTCTCAATTTCAAAATATTGTAGTAAATCTCCCCTTGGAATACAGCAGTACCCTCTCTAGAAAGGCAGTTACCCCCTTAGTGCCCGCATATCAAATTGATGAAAATGAACCTTATTGGTTTGACGAAGGGACTGAGTTTTCATCAGATATTTGGAAAATAAAACTTAGTACATGGAAGAAAACCATTAATTTCAATCTTGTATTAAATGATGGAAAAAGATTAACGCATTCAAAGCACCGCCCATTGCTCAATAGCTTGAAAAAGTGGCTCGTTATTCAAGGTAATCCATACTATAACGGTGGTCGAATACTTAAACCTGAGTCGATCAAGAACAACCTGATAAGAACTATGCATTTAATTGATGTGCTTTTATTAAACTCAGATAACATTGATCTTGCAGGACGCCATATGGCGGCAGTAGATTGTGATTTGATCCTGGATATTATGGTTAACTTATCGGCAGGTACAACGAATGGCCTCTATAATTTCAAAGATTATCTAACGAAATTCTTAATAGATAGTATCTCCACCGTTTCAGACGATGATGCGAAATTATTTATAGAACTGAACCCCTATGTCGGTAAACCTTTATTGCCTGACGAAGTAGATTTGGCATTAGATCAGAAACAACGCGTAAAAGCCTGTTGTTTTCTGTATCGACAGGGAGCTTATTCAAAAAGTAGAGGAAAATTAAACTGGTTACCAAATGGTCGGTACTTCATGTCGCATTTCTATAAGAATACGCTTATGGGCGATTCACTAAAAATAAAGGCTGTTAACATGCTGCGTATAAAGGATGCTGTTAGAAATACAGAATATCCTTCAGTTCCGGTATCTGATATAGAAAGTGAAGGAATGTCGAATAAGTCCATTTATCAGTATCTTGCCAGCTTTAAAGCGCTAACAGTGGTTAGTGGTGAAGGGTTTAGTGATAGCGTTATTGAGGGGATAGAAGATCTCAATATGAAACGAATATCTGAGCATACAATTATAAGGTCTTTAGGTCGCTATACCACTTTACCGGCATCAATTGTGTTTACTGCCATTAAGGATGCATTCGAATTTACCTTAAATTACATGGATGATATTTTATATGCTACTTGCAATGTACTTTCAAATAAACCAACACTAAAAGATGCCGAAGTGGGGAACTATTTATCCATCTATAAAGAAAATGACTTTCATAAATACATACCTGATTCATTAAAAAAGCTAGGTGTAAAAAAATGGTCGGTACCTGACTCAGAAAAAGGCTGTTTCAAACTACGAAGAAAGAATGTAGGTTTCTGCAATTTATTCGATGTTTTGATTGGTTGTATTCAAATAATTGTTGGAGCTACCATGGCCCGAAGACAAGGAGAGATTATTGAACTGGATCCTATTGATTGCTTATTACCAAGGGGAATAGACCCTAATGAAAATTCTTCGATAGATATTAATTTTGAGCTTATTTTTGATAACCGGAAATCAGGCTCTGGTGGACAAAATCCAATGCGTGAGACATTAGCCAAACCTATACTACGCAGCGTAGCCGGAATAGTTTATAAAATGCAGAAATTCAACGAAAGACTAATACAAGAAAAACTTGTAAGAAAAAGCGAAGCTACTTTACTCCCGGCGCTCTATCCCCTCAAAATAACAATCAATTCCTGTAATCCAATGACTTATAACAGGCATCTAAATGTCTTCTGTGATTACTTTGAAACACAACCAGTTACGTATGCTGAGAATGATGAACGACGGTATTATATTCGTCAACATCAGCTGCGCCGATTCTTTGCCATGACATTTTTCTGGTCAAAAGGCTTTGACGGACTAGATACTCTGCGTCACTTTCTTGCCCACACAGATACAGAGCATTTATATCACTATGTAACAGAAGGTGTTCCTGGAGAAGTACTGGTTGGTAGTAAAGCTAAAC
>JABSOJ010000464.1 GCA_013216005.1 Alteromonadaceae bacterium
CAATTCATTGTCGTGTATTTTTGCGTTTTCTCATTAGATTATTTTACTCTAATTGATACCCCGATTGATTGGTGCCAAAATGCTTTGTCCGTTTGCTGATATTGATTTGTAGGCTGTCTATCTCACATTGGGGCACTTAGCGCCTTAGAATTTCACTCTAATTTGGACCGTTTCGTGGTGTTGGTGATCATAGTGGGGGCAAATCTCATTCGGTGAATAATACCAATCGCACTAAATAAGTGATCATCTTCAAATGGTCTAAATCACCACTAGCTGCGTTGTATTCACTCCTAATTGCTGGCTATTACTCAATCAGGCGCCTTGCTATTGGCAATTTATCCTCATTGATCATTTATTTAATGCGAATGGCTATGTACCAGTTAAGTGTTGCTAGAATAGTTGTAGGATGGGTTAGCCAACGGCGTAACCCATCATTTTGTAGAACGCAACTATCTGAAAATAGTCTTTAAAGCTGGTGTTTTGATGGGTTACGCCTTCGGCTAACCCATCCTACGCGCTGAAATCTTGAGATGGCAATTAAATGCCGATAAAACAATGGATTATGGGAATAGCAAAACTTAACTGGTACATAGCCAATGCGAATGGTATAACAATCTAAAAGATTATCGGTAGTCATATATTTGTATGCCCCAAAAAGTATAGATAAGTGTTAAATCCCCTTGCGGCTTGAAGCATTTTTTACGATCTAGCCTGAAAAACAAATAGTCAAATTTGTTGTGCTATCTATGAGATAAATTGTAAAAGAAAAAATATCGACTAGCCTTATTTCAATCATACTTTTAAATATTAATATATATACATGGTTAATGAACACTTGAGGCTTGAACATGCTTATTGAAGGGAAGCCCAGAGGGCTGACTGGACTTGTCTTGTGGCTTATATTATTAATTTTTATTTTCTACATCCCTTTTATGCCACTGGCACTAGATAAAGCGCTAAATGTTTCCTTTTTGGATCAAGACGGTAATGAGAACGCGTTGGTGTTTTTTGGTTTTCGGGGCTGTAGTAACGTTTGCCCAATGACACTATCGACACTTAGGCAACTACTTGATTCACAGGCAGATGTCACTCAATGGCCGCAAGTTGTTTTTGTAGATATTGATGCTAACAGTAATTCAACTCAAGCATCAGATTTTGCTAAACGGTTTCACTCTTCATTTGTTGGCTTGCATATCCCACCTGAAGAATTGACTAAAATTTCTGGCAAGTTTGGCTTGAACATAAAACAACAAAACAACCAAATTTTGCACTTAGGTAAAACCTATTTATTACGGCGAAAAGCAAATGATTGGAGGTTGGTAAAAATTTATAATCCCAATAGCTTTTCTGTGAATACGCTACAAAATGAATTATTCAATCTGATTAATTAAACTTCAATACTCGTGACACTATATCGAAAAAAATTACTAATAATATTATTTTCAGGAGCATAAAATGTTCAAAACATTATTTATTTATTACGACAAAAGTATGTCACCGGAGTTAAAAGAAAAATTCGAGGCTGACTTCAAAATTGCTGATAAAGTATTGCTAATATCAGTGATAATTTTTTCTATAACCATTGCTTGTATTACTTCGCTACAACACGGCTACTATATATTGGGTATTGTAGGTGGCTTGATAATCACAATTACGTGCACCATTGCCTACAAAAATATGCCAGGGACAGCCATGTCTCGAATAATTATGGCAACAGCGCTCACTGGATTGCTCGCCATAACGGTACAGCAATCCAATGGTTTGGGTGAAGGTCACTTTTTATTTTTCCTGGGCTTTACCATTTTAATTCGCTACCGCGATATACTTCCATTATTAATATTTGTAGGTTTGACTGTTGCTCACCACCTAAGTTTTACTTATTGTCAGAGTATTGGCGTTGAATTATGGGGACAGCCGATAACCATCTTCTCTTGGGGAGAACAAACCGGATGGGGATTATTAGCACCTTTGATTTATCACGTGATTTTTTCTGCTTTATCTCTCATCGTCTCTACTTTTTATATTTATGAAGGTAACAAACAATTTGTTGAATCTAACCTCGTAATAGGTGCCGTTGAAAAAGCGGCTGAAGGTGACTTATCCAAACGAATAGATAATGCAGCTGCCGATTCGTTACTTATTGAACAAACCAATAATTTCTTGAAACGCCTACACGAGGCATTTTCACAAATAAACCAGATAACGAATACGTTAACAACACAAGCAACTGTTACCAGTAATTCTGCTCAAAACCTTGCAAACCAAGCAAGCGAGCAACAAAATGAAGTGGGACAAGTAGCCACAGCCGTCACCCAAATGTCTGCAGCAACACAAGAAATAGCAGGCAATGCTGAACAAACAGCACTTGCTTCTAACGAAACGGTTCAAACCAGTGAGGAGGGTGGAGAACTTGCTAATACCTGTCAGCAAACCATTACCCAATTGGCACAACAAGTGTCAAAAGCGTCAGAAGTTATTGCTGAATTAGATCGTAACAGTCAGCAAATTAGTAGCATAGTGCAAACCATCAGTAGTATCGCTGAACAAACGAATCTACTGGCATTAAATGCTGCCATAGAAGCAGCTAGAGCTGGCGAGCAAGGCCGAGGCTTTGCTGTAGTGGCCGACGAAGTTAGGGTTCTATCACAAAGTACACACAGCTCGACTGAAGAAATAATAACCATGATTTCAGTACTAGATACAAGTACAAAGTCCGCAGTCCAAATCATGGGAAGGTGCCATGAGTTAGCGAGTGCCAGCGTATCTGATGCTGAAAAAGCAACACTGAGTTTTGCCAACATAACTGTTGCAATAAAGAACATATCAGATATGGTAACACAAATAGCTACCGCAGCAGAACAGCAAACATCTGTAACGGAAGAGATAAATCGTAATACTACCTCTATCAATGAAGTATCAGCGCTATTTTTAAAAGAAGCAGAGAGAGGTATTAGTGAGGCTTCAGCATTACAGGGGCAAGCACAAAAAATGGGGACCTTGGTTAGTCATTTTCAATTAGACTAATTTGATTCACACAATTTAATTAACGAAGTCAGCAATAAATTAGCTCGACGACTTGACCGCTGAATTTGGACTTCACATTAATCAAATAGATACGTAAATAATTTATCAGGAACTTACTTATCAGCTACAGAAACGCGGTGAGCCTTAGACCTAAGCAATGACTAACGAAAAACAGATCACAGTTAAGAACTTTTCAGAGGTAAAGACAATGTTTCTCGGTGCGCATAGCGGAAGTTTATTGAATACTAAGCCTAACTTCCGCTAATTGTTATTTAGCGGTCATTATTTACAAATTGTCTTCCTTAGGAAAGTGAAAGCGTCATAGCTTTAGTTTTAAGTGGTTATAATCTATACTATGGTGACATGAACTTGATTGAGTGAATTTAAAATGAGAAAAGGCTG
>JABSOJ010000465.1 GCA_013216005.1 Alteromonadaceae bacterium
CTTGTGTCAGGGTTCATCAAGTCAGAAAGACTCCCCACCTTCATTTGCGTGACGACGCTTAACCGGATTCACTTAATTTTGCGTGCGTAAACTTCATTAGTGTTTCGTTTATTATTTTTTATGCTTTGGAGAATATCCGAAACGCCGTGTTTGTTTAAGAGTTCTTGATCACGTTCATTTAAATAAAAAACACTTGTGTATTTTTCTACGTAATCAACTTCAATTAGCACGTGATAAAATTTTTTTTGTTTTCCAAAAATCATTTTTTTTAGAGTTTGGTTAGTTTTTACAACACTCATCAGATTAACTCCGAGTAAATTGAGTTTTTAATTTTAATCGTCATTTCAAAGCCCACCAAGAAATGGATACCATAAGTGGTATACGTAAACAATTACCTGATCATATTTAACTTTATGTCTTTAATTGCTTTTATGATTTCTTCATGTGTTATTTCTTTCAGCAAATGAACCGCTGCTCTAATGAGTTTAGTATTACTAATGTCTCTTTCGCTTCCTAATTCCATAATGATTAATTCAGGGTTATTACGTTTAATATCGTTTCTAAGCTCAATTAAACCTGTTTTTTCTCGTTGAGTAAAGCGAATAGGCACAGGATTCATATTGGTCGTTGCTTCAATGGCAAAGACGTTAGTTTTTTTAAATTTTGGCTTATCTTTAAGAACAGCCCGTCTAATAATTTTTAATCTCGCACTTTCTACAGGGGTTAAATTAGTTTTGTTTTCTAACTCTTCTAATAATATCAGGTCTTCATCTTTCATTAGAAATCACCTCGCGTGCTAGTTCTTGATAATATATTGCAGCTGTATGGCCTGAATGTACAATTGATACGGGTTTGTGCTGCATTTCAGCGGCGGAAAAAAGTGTTCTTTCCCAAATAATAGTTTTTGATTTATTATTAGGCCAACGTTCGGATAGATATTGTTCCCCATATTCGAATGATTTTTTTTGCCGCTTATCAATACGACAGGGAACAACTATAAATTTTATTTCATCTTCATCAAGGCCGCATACATCTTCAATATGATCTAGTAGTGTTTCCACACCATCTAACGAGTGTTCTTTATACTCTGTAGGAAAAATATATTCGGTGGCTGCAAAGACAGCATTCAACCCGAGTACAGACGTTCCAGGATTGGTATCTATAATAATATAATCATAATCATTTAATATTGTATCTAAATGACGCTTTAATCGTTCTTCACGTCGAGGTAATGAAATCATATCCATATCTAATTTAGTCATTATGTCACCACGCCGAGCGGGAATAATATGTAAATTAGTTTGTGGCTCACCTTTAATAATTGCAGGATATATTGCTGTTTTGATATCGAACTTTCTTTCTTTCAAGGCATCACCAATATAAAAAGGATGTTCTTGGTCACAGAAAAATTGAGTGGTATCCCCTTGACCATCAAAATCTAATACTAATACTCTTTTCTTCAATTGGCTTAATTCATAGGCCAAATTAACGGTAGTAGTGGTTTTTGATACACCGCCCTTTCTACTACCTATCATTATTATTCTAGTCATATCAACGCCTCAGTTACGGATATCATCTACGGTATCCGTAACAATACATCAACACGAAGAGAATGTACACGATTAGTGCGTTCCATATAAAAAGGGGGTACTTTAAAACCATTGTGTAGGGTGCTTCTGATTGAGTTTATTTAAATTTCATTATAAAACGGATGTTCTTATACCTAGGAAATCCCTCTTGGAGCTCTTTATTCATAAGGGATTAATCTATAACATATTTGCAACTGGCTAGATGTTTTGGGTTTTTGTTCTAAAAATTAAAGAACGAAAATTTGATAAGACTGTTGCGGTGCTTAGTTTGTTTTTGGGGTTAATAGGTGCAATATTTGGTAGTGTAAGTATTTTCTAGACATAGAAAATAGCACTAACAAGGCATTTATAAACAGACAATTTATAGTTGACTGTTCGCTTCGCTTAAGTATAGTCAACTGTAAATGGCTGTTTAATAGATGTTATAAGTTATAGGAGGTTTTGTGGTCGAAGAAGAAGTTTCATTATCTGTAGTAATGAACGAATATAATAAGTGGGAATGGCTTCAATCTTTTCCGAGTGAGCTGTCAAAGCTGAAAATATATAATGAGTTCCTTCAGTGTTATGATGAGATTAACATGGATGATTTTAATGTAGCGAGTATAACGGAGACTCAAAAGACTAATCTAACTATATTACAAGATATTATGCGCAAAGATAAATTTATTTTGTCTACTTCAGCTAAGGGTAAGTTTGTTAACTCTCATGCAGATAAAGAAGTTGCAATAAATTGTCTAATAGCTTTTTTTCAGGAATCTGACAAACAAATTGAAGGTATGATTTCTGCTTTATTATATAAAAAAGGTCTAAAACGTGAAATTCTTGCTGAAAAGAAGCGTTATGATGATTTAATCAATAGTGTAAGGGCATCAAAAAAGAAACAAGAGACTGATTTTAATGAAGCTAGAGACAAACTTTCTAGCGACCAAAGGCAAGCACAACAATTGTCATTGCAATTGAAGTCACAGTGCGAACGTTTGTTAAGTGACACTGAAAGTCAGCGTAAAACAGTCCTTGATATTGAAGCAATTCGAAATAACTTAGACAGTAAATTTGAATTTGAAGTAGAAAGTAAACTCTCAAATGCTGAGAAAAAATATGATGATTCTATTGCTGATTTAAATAATAACTTCTCATTGGAAAAAGTAAGCTCGAAGCAAAAATTGGATGACTTCCTTGATGCATATAAAAACCAAATGAAGTTGAAAGCCCCAGTATCATATTGGGAGGAAAATAAAGAATTTCATAAAGGAAAAGCAATGCAATTTGGTATTGCTAGTATTATTATAGCGCCATTAATTTTCTTATTTATTACGTTTATAGGCTGGGGAGTCTTAGCTAGTAAAGAAATCTTATGGGGTAAGATTGGTGTTATAATTTTCGCAACTTCTTTGGCTATATGGTTAATCCGTATACTAGTTCGAATGTATTTAAGTCATAATCACTTAGAAATGACATCTCAAGAAAGAATCATAATGACCCAGTCCTATTTGGCGTTAATTAGTGAGGGGGGGCGCATCTTCACCAGAAGAAAAACAATTAGTTCTTCAAGCTATATTTAGACCCACATCAACAGGGATTATTACAGATGATGCAGCTCCACCAAACGTTATCGAGCTTATAAGTAAAATTTCTAGTCGTAAATAATTTTCAACAAAGTAATCAAGGGTGACGCGTTACACTCGGCGGTTTAGGTACGGAGTTCGGTGTGCTTTGTCGGTTTAGTAGGGCGCCCTTATTTCTGGCGTTATCGATATACAAAATCTAATCCGAGTTCATGCATTAACAATATTACCTAAGGTCTCCTTAGTGGTAACTACTGTCC
>JABSOJ010000466.1 GCA_013216005.1 Alteromonadaceae bacterium
GGGAAAACCTCATGCACGGAATCGAAGAGGGGCCGTTGGATAAGCTATGCGAAGCCTGCGGCCTACTCTACTTTTATCTGATAAGCACAATAAAAACAGATTATTATAGTCAGAAAAATTAACTGCGACACTGTCAATTTCAACTATGTTTTATTGGTGTTTTCAAATTACCTGAGCAGACTACAGAGGCAAGAATATTTATTATGCTCAAGTGTATTTGGCGGATTCAAGCCAAAGGTTCAAGCATAATAACCCGAAAGTTTTAGATGCCGTCAGTACCTTTTCTTAGTGTCAATCATTAGTGTTAATATTAGTGTCGGCGCTCAGGTGGGTGATGTTCTGGTTTACCTAAGCAAAGTGATTAATTGTTGCGTCGAAGCAGCAAACCCCACTGAGGCTTCAGTAGTTAAGTCATACCATTGTTGTTGTGACTTTTCGTTTATTTCCTGCAAGGGGAGTTGTTCACAATCAACAACCACTGGTTGAATATCTAAATGGAAGTGGCTAAAAGTATGGCGGAATGTTGTCAGAGTTTGCTGAGATATTGCTTTTAGCCCAAGCTTTGTGAGTAAACCAGTAATAGCGTTTTGCTCTTTTACTTCGTGAAAACACCACAACCCCCCCCAAATACCGCTTGGCGGTCTTTTTTCCATAAGCACCTGATCGCCCGTTTCTGTTTTGATACGGGGGATCACCATAATAGTAGATTTTTCAGGAATAATTTTTTTCGGCTTTTTTTGGGGAAAGTTAGTTTGTTCATTACCAGCAAAAGCTAAACATCCCGACTTTAAAGGACAGTGTTCGCAATCAGGTTTAGTGCGTGTACAAACTAACGCGCCTAAATCCATCATGGCTTGATTATATTGTGCAACACCTTCTTTTGGCGTAAGTGTTTCTGCAATAGGCCATAAGGTTTTTTCAAATTTTGCCTGAGCATTATGACCTTCTACGGTATAACATCTGGCTAATACACGTTTAACGTTACCATCTAAAATTGCGTGATGTTTATTTCGCGATAAACTTAAAATAGCGCCGGCGGTTGAACGACCAATACCGGGCAGGGCAATAACTTCTTCAATACTTTGTGGGAATTCCCCGTTAAAGTCAGTCAGCATTATTTTTGCTGCTTTATGCAAGTTGCGCGCACGGGCGTAATAACCAAGGCCTGTCCAATGGTGTAACACAGCATCTTCATCGGCATTAGCCAGGGCGGTAATATCAGGAAAGCTTTCCATAAAACGTAAATAATAAGGAATAACGGTGGTTACCTGAGTTTGTTGAAGCATTATTTCAGAAATCCAAACTCGATAAGGGGTTTTATTTTGTTGCCACGGCAGATGCTTTCTACCTTGTTGATGATACCAATCGAGTACTTGCTGACTGAATTTTTTAGCTGATTTTGTTGATATAGAGATCAATTTATTTTTCTTACTAAATGCTTCTTTTATAATAAGACAGTGTAACGAATTAAAATCTTGGTCACAATCGTATCAATTAGTAATTTTTGTTGGTTTTATTTATTTATCAATGGAAAATTGTTGCATTTCCCTCTATGCTCTCGCTTTTAAAATATACAAGCTATAACTGAACATTGAATAACAGAACATTGTCAGTGCTATTATTATCCAGAGGAAAAAAAATGAAAGTTGATGCAAAAAACCGTAGCCAACGTTTACGTAAAAAATTACGTGTTGATGAATTTCAAGAGCTGGGCTTTGATGTTGCTTGGAAATTTAAAGACGGTATTACCAGTGATGAAATTGATACTTTTATTACTAAGTTTTTTCATGAAGTGATTGATCCAAATGAATTAGGTTTCGGTGGCGAGGGTGATACTTTATGGCATGGTATTATTTGTACCCAGAATATAGGTAAATGTACTGACGAGCATCGTGATATCGTTAAAAATTGGTTGAACGACAATGGTGTAAAACCTGTTGATGTAAGTGAGTTGTATGATGTTTGGTGGGCAGAATAGTTAGTATGAGCGACAATGAAAAAAATGCTGATAAGGGTGCTGATAATAATCTTCAGGATGATAGTCAGGCGCAACACCAACATAAGCCGCAACATAAGACAATAGAACAAGCGGAGCAAGAGGGTAAATATATCCGAAAAGTTCGTAGTTTTGTTAAGCGTGAAGGCCGTTTAACCAAAGGGCAAGAGCGTGCATTGAATGATCATTGGCAGACAATGGGCTTGAATCATCAAGATGGAAAAATTGATGTTCCAGCACTGTTTGGTAATGATAATCCGGTGGTTTTAGAAATTGGTTTTGGTATGGGCAAATCTTTAGTTGAAATGGCTAAAAATGCGCCTGAGCTTAATTTTATTGGTGTTGAGGTGCATAAACCCGGTGTTGGTGCTTGTATTTCATTAGCGCAAGAACAAGAAGTGACCAATTTAAAAGTATATGAGCACGATGCGATTGAAGTGCTGGCTGATTGTATTCTTGATAATAGCTTAACGACTGTGCAGTTATTTTTCCCTGATCCCTGGCATAAAAAGAAACATCACAAGCGTCGTATTGTGCAGGCTGATTTTGTTGAAACTATCCGCAAAAAACTCAAAGTAGGTGGTGTATTTCATATGGCCACTGATTGGGAAAATTACGCAGAATGTATGTTGGAAGATATGAACTCTGCGCCGGGTTATAAAAATTTATCTGAAACCAGTGATTACGTGCCTCGACCTGATTTACGGCCATTAACTAAGTTTGAAAGTCGTGGTCATCGCCTGGGACATGGTGTTTGGGATATTCAGTTTTCGAGGTCTGAGTAGTGTCCATCAATTCAGGACGAACACTAGGTAGAATGACGAGTTAAGTCGTTATGTTTTTGTCGTGATATTTTTGTAGCTAAGCTAAGTGTTTAGCTACAAAAAACATCCTGACTGCTAAGATCTAAATAAATAAGCTTGTTCAATATGAAAAAGATGTTGGCTATTACGTAAATTACCCGTGTCTTTTAACCATTTCTCATCAATAATTTCTCTTTGTAAAGCTGTCTGTAAAATTCGGCTTTTATATTGAGTCCAGAAAAAAACAGTCGCCTCTTGGTGTACTTGATTGTTTGGAAATAGCTCCGAGCTATTTTCTTGCAAATCATTAAGGATATGCTCAATAACTTTTGGTTTTAGTTCTTGTTCAATTTGTAATTTGAATTTATTAAATCGTTTTGCTTTAAATAATTGCCAAATTAACCAAATAAGCGACATGCTGGCGATGGTTATTATTACTTCCACGGACTTTCTCTTTTACTGCTATTACTCTCTATTGTAGAAACTATCATATCAGGTGTGGTGTAACCAAATAAATGATTAAATTTTATTTTAGGCAGATTCAACTCTGAAGTGCATAACCACTAAGCAGCTATAGCCACCATATGTTCAGCCATTAATTTGGCTGGC
>JABSOJ010000467.1 GCA_013216005.1 Alteromonadaceae bacterium
AGTACGACAGAAAATGAGAAATGGCTATAAATGTTGTTTTATCTCAGTAAATGTTAAATCACCGAGAATTGCTGCAATAGCTTTATAAACGTTGACAAAAGCTTATAAAAGTTTATATTGTTTTTACAAGTTAATGGTATATCCATGTCAACAGCATAAGTTTTGGTCACCAATATAAATATAGATGTGTAATTATGTATTTCATAATCACTGGGCTACAATATGACTAAACAACACCATCACTTACAGCAAAATTTAAACTAAAGCCAGCTGTAGTAGTGAGTAAATCAGCATTAGATAAATGGATTCATCAACTTAAAAATGAACTTAATAGAATTAATAATCAACTAAGTACACTATCACCCTATAATATATAATTCGAAGAGTTAGGGAAGCGTATTGAGTTGGAGAAAAATATATTAAAAAAAGTCTCTCACTCTTTTAGTACCGGACTCCCTCTACACTTTAAAGTAGTTAAAAGACTGCAAGAGAACTTTTACGTAAAAACGACATGTGAAGTGTTTAATGTTTAATATTCTCCGCAGCAGTTATAGATATTGACTAAGCAGAGCGAATACCAAAAAGCCAAACAACTCTAGCAGAAGTTATGGTCAAAGCGAACTTTGCTGAAAGTGGTGCTAGAACTGTTGCCTGTATTGCCACAAAGAGGGATTTCCCACTTAAAAGGTATGGGGCTAGCAGGATCATGAAAAAACTTGATTTATTCACCTGACTGTACAGTAACAGGAAAACCTTGAATATAGCATTTTAGTCAAGAGTGTGACCAAAATATTTAATGTTTAACTCTGACCAAGACTGTTACTACACGAGGAAATATATTTTAATTATTATGATATTGCAAGATAAAACAAAGCATGTACCTTCGTCGAAATTATTGAATAATGCACCAATGGAAAGATGTTTAAGACGATTTAAATCAGGATGGATACCAACAACAGGTTACCATATATTTAATGAAGCTAAACATTCAGTAATTGAATATATAACGGAATAATCGAGTTAATTGATACCCCATAGCTATAACGGCGGATTAACACCGAATGGCTCAGAAAGAAGATACTGGATTAAATATAAAGCTGTGGCCAATATTACTTGACCACTTGACTGTCAATAGTTGAATTAAGAATAAAGTTGAATAAATGATGCGATATTATCTAGGTAAAGACATATATTTTTGCCATCAAGAAAGTAAATTGATTTTTGATAAGGACAATGAAAGTGTCGATGTCTCATTAGATCATCTTGAATCCTCGATCATGATCTATTTTATTAGTCATGCAGGTGAAATTATTTCAAAAAACAGCTTGATGGATATATGGAATTCACAATATGTAATGGAACATTCCCTCACGAGGGTTATATCTACTTTACGTAAAAAGCTTCATGACACAAGTAAACCTTCGTTGTTTATTAAAACTATTCCCCGTACTGGTTATCAATATATTGGTTTAGCTGAGATTATTGAAATTCAGCCACAAAAAAATGAATTTGAAGATAAACCAGAAACAACTGAATTATCAGATAAGCCTGAAGTTAGTGTTACTGAGTCAGTTCAAGATAAACCAGAAACAAGCAAATCATCAGATCAGACTGAAGTTAATGTAACAAAGTCAATTAAAATTAAAAACATTTTGATTGGCACCGGGCTAGGTGCAATTTTATTGATATCAACGACCCTTTTCTTATATGAAGAAGATGAAGTAAAAAATAGGTCTTACACTCCGGTTTTTGAAATAATAGATACTGAAACACTAAAAGAACAACCAGCTGTTAGTTTAAATGGTGAGGTTGTAGTTTATGCAGCGAGAGAAATGAAGGGACATTGGTTTATAAAATTAAAGAATTTAGTCAATTCTAAAAAATGGATACATCGTAAAGATAATTACCACCTTTCATCACCATTATGGTTGAATAATGAGGAAATTATTTATATTCAATGGAACGCTAATCATTGTTCTATCCGAAAAATAAATATTAATCAAGATGAATCCATACAAGATGGACACTTAATTTCTAACTGTAATGCATCTAATGTAAGTTTAGCTTTGGCCGTTCTTGATGAAAATACGATTTTATATTCTGCCAGCGAATCACTTTCAGTACCTATGCAGTTAATTTCTATTGATATTAACACCGGGGCTAAAAGGCATCTTCATAATTATGTAAATAAGGGACATGGTGTATATCGTATTTACGTTAGTCCAAATAAAAAGAATATCGCAATGCTGTCAACAGACGATTGGTATAATACGGATATTTCGATTTTTGAGATAGGTAAATTTGATAATAGTATTTGGCATGAAAATATTAATCTGCCGCTATTTTCTGTAGCACTGGATGATGAAAAAATAGTTTATAAAAATTTAAAGGGTGGTTTTAGTGTAGCTTATTACAATGAGAGTTCACAAGTTGAACAAACAGTGCCTTTAGTATTTACGAAGCCTGTTTATTCGCCTACTTACGCTTCCGACGGGTTTGTTTTTACAGAAGGAGATAAATGGGTTCATCAAATTATTATCGAATTACTTAGTAGTGGTGACAAAGAAGTACTAACAGATTTTCATAACTCAGTAGTTAAAAACCCAATATTAATCAATGATACAAGTATTCTATATTATTCAAACCAAACGGGTATAAATCAAATTTGGCGGTACGACTTAGATACAAAAAATCAGGAACAAATATCTAATTTTGAACATGCCTATTTCATTGAAGGCATTGCTGCTGATGAAATTTCAGGTAGAGTGGCCATTTCAACCAATGAGGGTATTATTTTGACTAAGTTAGAAAATAATAAGCTTATTGAACACCGCAATGTTATTAAAGGAATACACCCTTCTTTTTGGGATGGCAAGTTAATATTCAGTCGTTTAAATGGAGATATAAATGAAGTATTTCAATATGATATTACAAATGATGAGACTAAATTACTTATAAGTAATGGCGCTTACAAAACGGTTGGTGTTGGTAAAAACCTTTATTACTCCAAATATCATATTGCTGTAATATGGAAGTATCATGAAAATATGCCTGACCAATTGATATTTGATGAACAGCAAGCTATCCCATTAGAGGCTTGGAATATTAAAAAAAATATTCTTTATATAGGAAACTCTAATACAGAAAAAATATTGAAAGTAGATTTAGATACCAGAAAAACTGAAAATATTTCTATGGGAAGCTGTTCTAGTATAAATATAATTTCTGAAAATGTTTGTTTATCAACAGAGGGTAAGCCTTCAATTAACCGTTTATTAAAGTATACTTTCGATAATTAATATTAATTGGATTAAAAAACTTGTCAACGTAGAGTAGGCCGCAGGCTTCGCATAGCTTATCCAACGGCCCCTCTTCGATTCCGTGCATGAGGTTTTCCCTCA
>JABSOJ010000045.1 GCA_013216005.1 Alteromonadaceae bacterium
ATCATGATCAGGATGCGATTGACATGCACAAAATGAATCATCCAGAAACAAAGCATTATTGTGAATCTGTATGGGATGTTGACCCAGTGGAAGCCTGTAATAACCGCCCTGTCGGTTTGGCTTGGTTTTCACCTGACTGTAAGCACTTTTCAAAAGCTAAAGGTGGAACACCTGTAAATAATAACATTAGTGGCCTTGCTTGGGTTGCCGTTCGCTGGGCTGCACTTGTGCCAGTTAGAATGATCATGCTTGAAAATGTAGAAGAGTTTTTAACATGGGGACCAGTTGTTGATGGTAAACCATGTAAAAAGCGTAAAGGCGAAACATTCAGAGCATTTGTGTCTGTACTAACAACAGGCTTGTCACTTAACCACCCTGCTATTGATGATGTTAAAAACGCTTTAGGTGCTGACTTTGATTTATCCGTTATTGAAAAAGGGCTTGGTTATAACGTTGAATGGAATGTATTAAAAGCCTGTGACTTTGGAACTCCTACCATTAGAAAACGCTTGTTTTTAGTTGCCAGAAAAAATAATCAACCAAATGAATGGCCTAAAGCCACTCAACAAATTGCAGCTTAAATATGCCATTAACAATACAAAAGAAAAAGTAAGGAATTACGATGAATACAGCTTTACAAATTGACCAAGTGTCACAAATACTTATCTGTGGCCAACAAGCACTTGAAGCAGTTTCGAAGTTAAGTGAACGTGTAGTTCAGTTGGAAAGTACCATAATTGAACTCCGTGAAAATAATGGTGATGAAGGATGGGTGACATTAGCCGCTGCGGCTAAACGCTGTGGTTTAACTCAACCAGCACTGCGTCAAAGAATACGATCACACAAATACCCTGAGGGTGAGGTGTGGAAGCAGAGAGACGATAGAGGTGCAATATTCGTTAATATAGCCGCTCTGAGGAACCATTTGTAACATGAACAAGAAAATAGAAGAAAAACTAAAAAAGGCAACGGGTGTAAATATTCACGGTGGAAAGTTAAGGATCCACTTCAAGTTGCCCGGTAACTTACGTTACACCAAAAAATCTACAGGATTAACAGTCACAGAAAATAATATCGAGTTAGCCAAAAATCGTCTGGCTACAATAAATCTTGATATCGCTTCAAATTTATTTGATATTGATCCTAACTTTTTTTGGCGTAAACACTTCCCCACCGACAACAAATATGCATCGGAAAGAACCACTCTTTCCGATTATTTCAACAGTTACGAATCCATTAGAGAAAACGAGCTTTCTATTTCAAGACTTTCATCAATTGGTACTGCAAAACGTTGGGTTGAAAAACATGGTTTACTCAAATACGATATAAAAAAAATAACACACATAGAAATTGAATTGCTTCGTAAACGCGCTTTAACCACCTTAAAATTATCGACTGTACGTGGTTACCTTATAATTGTGAGACAAGTGTTAGATGAAGCAGTCAAAGAAGACAGAATCACTCTTAATCCTTTTCTTAAAGTTAGAAAAATTAAACAAGAAACTGATCCCTCCGAAGATGATGTTATTAATCCTTTTACACAAGACGAATTAAGGCGGTTATTATCGGTTGTTCATTCTCAGAAATCTAAAGATTTGATCGAGTTTATGGCTTGGTCTGGATTAAGGCCAGGAGAAATAAAAGCATTGGCGTGGGAAGATTTGGATCTGGAAAAAGGGATCTTACATGTGCGTTACAACATAAATAAAAAAGGTCAACTTAAGCCCCCAAAAACAACAGCGAGTATTCGTACAGTAGAATTGATGCCTGTTGCACTTGAAGCACTAAAAAGACAGCGTGAACATTCTTACATGCTCCCTCTCATTAATGAAACAGTCCATTTTAAGCACAAAAAAACAAAACAGGTTGAACGCCGAAGAATATTTTTAGGTTTAGGCAATAAGCCATATGTAAAACCTGAGTTAATAACCATAGGATGGAGCGATTGGTTACGCAAAGCAAAATTACCCTACAGACCCACTTATCAGCTAAGGCATACTTTTGCGAGTCAAATGTTAATGGCAGGTGCAGAACCGATCTGGTTGGCTAAGCAGTTAGGACACAAAGATTGGGGAATGATCCGTAAAATTTATGGAAAATGGATCGCTGAAGAAAGACCTGATCATCGAGGTGAAATAGCAAGAAAACTAGGCCAATCTGACCCATATACGTCCCAAGAAACCAACACTGATAGCTAAAGTATTGATATTTATATAACTTTAATGATATTCAGGTATTTTGAGGACAAGAGCCCTTAGTAATTCCTATAGGGATGTTAGTACCAGAAGGGGTAATTATAAAAACATCACCAATGTAACCACGAATTAAATCTTCATAACTCCCCAACCCGTACATTGATGTTAAATGATCGATTACTGAGCCTGTATCAAAGATATTTTTGACCGGTTTAGGGCATGCCGCTATTTCTTGATAAATATTGACTGACGTATCCATCAAACCATCATGGCTTTGGATTGATTCACTTGAATCCGTCGAGTTTTTGAATATCCCTAAATCAAGTGTTTGACCTTGTGAAATCTCCTTCCACACTGCATTGCCCGCATTACTCATACTTCCACCATCAACGATAGTGGTAACAGCAGATTTTGCAATCGCACAATCATTTAGTTGCATTGAGTTAATAAAGTTAGTCACATCTTCCATGTCAGTAATAATACTGCCTAACTTATCCGATAAAGCTTGTACACCCAATTGAAAAGCCACTACTTCAGCGTTTTGAATAATACCTTCAAATTTTTCCACCAGAAAATCTGCATCCATATAGCTTAAGCCACCTCCAAAAAGATCAATGCCACAGCCTGAAGTTTCAATGCGAGGAGCACTAATAGTAAAAGGGTAATCTGTGCTGCCGTTAGCACGTAAACTTAAATTTCCCGCACTCATATACGTTCGGTTTCCGCCCTTATAAGTTGATGCACCAGCGCCAACCCCCGCCTGGTTAACCCAATCACTGACCCAATCGGATGCCAACAAATTACTTGATATTAATAACGGCAACATGGCTAAAAAACAATTTTTCATCACAAGAAGTCCTTTAATTTAGGCTAGTAGAAAGCGGATCTAAATTTCCACCTAACTGGTTGGGAGAAGTATAGAATTGCTGGGGTTTGATTTTGTTTTCTAATAACATCATGCCTCTATAGGCATGATCTCGTATAACGGGAAGACTTTGTAAACCAAAAGAAATCGGTATCCACTTATCAGAATTTCTTTTAACTAAAAGTGTGGTCGGCGTATTTCGAATTTGAAAGTTAAGTGCGATATCAGCATGTTCATCAATATCAATTTCATCAAAACTAATGTTATAACGCTTTTTCATTTCCTTCAAAATAACCCGTTGTGAAGGACAATAACCACAGGTTTTACTGGTGAACATGATTAAACCATACCTATTTTTGTACTTATTAAGTCCACCTTTAATTGCTCTTTCTGTTTCTTTCTTACGTACAGCGCGACCGGCTGACATTTGAGGGTTTTCATAAGTGGTGGTGAGTTCTGGGTTGGTCATTTTGACTAAACCATGCGTTGCAGCAAAAGCTTTTGCTTTTAAACGAACCACTTTAATAATGGTATAATATTGTTCGGTTGTCTCTGGTGTTAGTTTCCACAGTGCTTGATCAAGATATTTATCTTCCATGTCACGAATTTCTTCAGGATGCATTTTCATCATGACATGAAAAGGTGGTAATGGTGGTAGTTCTCGTTTTGCTTTTAACCTGGCTTCTTCTTTTTTCTCTTCCTCGGTTTTAATGGGCTCACCCCACCAATAACCGCGCTTTTGTGTACTGCTACTACTATTATCAGCTAGTGTTTGCACTGATAAAAAAACCAGAATAAAAAACCAAAAATAGTAAATTTTCATTAGAATATCACCAAGCCTAAATGTTGAAGGTTTTCTTTTTTTACAAAACCAATGTAACGAGAATCAAAACTGTCGAGTGAATCTCCGAGTAAAAAATACTCGCCTTCAGGAATTATTCCTTTATAGGTAAAAACAGGAAAAAGATCGCCATTATTTCTCGCTATTTTTGCTTCACCTATAAAAGCACCGTTACAAAATATCGCAGAGCTAACTTTTATAAAGGTAGCGTTAGGAAGACATGCAACGCGCTTAACTAACAATATTTCCTCATTGTTATTGTCAAACATCACATGACTATAGTTAAAGGTAACAATATCCCCTTTTTTTAGAGGCGTATCGTCAGAAACGGACAGTAACCATGCGAGGCTGGCATTCAATGAATCTCCACGAATAATGATTAATTGTTTAGATAAAATATAGGTTGTTAAAATACAGCAAAAAAATATCACATAATGCTTTGGCTTAGCCCCCTTTGATTTAGCCCCTTTTGATTTAAGCGTTTCATTATCGAGTGATCTATGAAGTAAATTTTGTGGTTTATTCATGTTTATTCCAGTTACATTTTTCTAGTCATAGCTGCTATGTTAGCGTCGTTGAGTTTGCGATTTAATTCCAATAACATACCTTTGAGTGATGCATCACCATAGACGACAAACTTTGCTTTATTTTTATCAGATTTCTTACAATAAGCTGACAAATCCATGTTCTTTTCATAGATTAAAGCGGGCACTTTATCGATACCATTTTGTGTAAACCTATCGGGATCAAATGCAACGTTTAGATTAATCGTTTCACAACCTACTGAATCGCAATTTTTATTAACCACGATTAGTTTCCGGATCCAGTTTTTAGTCGGCATCATTTTACTGATCCCCCCAATAAACCCTCTCAGGATCATAACGCCATTGATTTTTGATAGGTCTCTGGCATATGTTCTAAGGACGCTTTGGGGCATACTCGATGATACAAATAAAACTACACGGTCACCCATCTCTATTTGTTTCTCTTTATTTTCGGAAGCAAAACCGTCTTCTTTATTCAGCCCCATAAGGGCGCGCATAGAATCAGTGTATTTTTTTTGTTTAACAGCAAATGCTTTGGAGTTTAAATACGTTGAAATAGAGCTCATAGATTTATGATCCCTCCCCCTTTTTTTTGCCTCAACAATCATTTGCTGAAGCTTTACGTTATTTTTAACGTTTTTTTCTTTTTCCTGTGCTTTGGTTACTTTTTCTGATAAAGCATCAGCACTAGCAAACAATGGCAGCAGTAACGTCAATAGTATGATCAATCGCCTCATTTTTAATCCCCAAATGTACAGCAATCAACTTTTCTGAAAATGATAAATGTCTTATTATCATCGACATTGATCCCCGGTGGTTGCAGCATCGCGTTCTGACCAAAAGGCGTGCAGTACGGCACAACTACCGGTTTTGCTAAATGATATTTGTATCTTGATTTATTCCAGATATATTGTCTTTGAGAGGAGCAGCCATTTTTATTATATTCAATGAGACTACCCACCCTTCCCATCATAAAAACAGATCTCGCAGCGAATGCCGCAGATGCTTGAAATTCATCACTACTGTTTATTGCCCCCGAAATTGGGTAAGTAGTTCCTGTCCCCCCCAAACACCAATAAAGAATATCGCTTGTAACGCCCATTCCCGTTAAGAGTGCGACAGCATCAGCCGTGCAGGCTAACTGAGCCGCAGGATTAGCAAATAAAACAGTTTCAGGAAATATAATTGTACTGAGTAAATCATTTTGCCAATACGGTAGAATTTCACTGATCATGAGATAATCGTATTCTTCCTCACTTCTAATACACGGTAGGTCGTAAAACATATCAAGTAGTTTCAGAACAGGAAAAGAAATATAATGCACTTGTTTTTTTACTTGTCTTACGCCACTTGTTCCGTCCGACTTTTTGCCGTCTAGGTTATATCCGCCACCTCCTAAAAGATTTAACCCTCCCATTGCCGGAGTACAACCGGCATCGGTAACAACATCAATCATTGTTGATGGTTCCCAAAATGAAAAAGGGATCCCTACTTTAGGTATGCCTTCACTAAAGCAGTTACAAATGGCACTTTTAGACGTTCCTGAAGCATTATCGTCATTTCCGCCATTCATCACTAAACCAGCCGCAACCATTGGAAACATGCATTGCCATGTCACATCGCTAATAGGGTTTATTATTGATTGACTACGACATATCGCTAACGAGTCAAAAGAGAGCAAGAGTAGTAAAAAACTAATTGTTTTCATTATTTAATCCGGTAAAAACTTCCTGTATTTGTAATGCTTCATTCTCTTGAGAAATGATTGACGGTACTTTTTCTACACGCATTTTTTGTTGAAAGGGTTCGTCTAAAATAAACACATCTCGTCCTAATTTTTCTCTCGCTTGCGCTAAATTACCCATATTCAAAATGACTCTGTCCATCGGTTTTAGTTGAGGTTTAACCCAATCAAGATGTTCTTCATTAATAACAAAAACCCTAAATGTCATTTTTAACCATTTTAGCGGGTTAAATTTAAACCCCTTTTGATAAAGTAACTTACCGTGCTTATCAACAATATCTTTAGGGGCAACCCCCCAAGGTATTTCAGCTCTGGTTTTATCTACTGTAGCTGTAGGTAAAGGACTTACTCTCACGTTGTCTATCCATTTGTTTTTGCGCTCTAAATATACCTTTTTCATATCGATTTTTTCTGCCCGCTCCTTTATTTCTTCAAGCGCATTTCTTTCTTTAATGTCATAGGTTTTACCCACTACTAAACGCTCTTGTGTAAAGGCAATGCTTGAAAAAAAGTTAATCCATATGAAGATAATTGTGAATATAGTGGTGAATATTTTGGTGAAAATAATGGTGAATTTAATCATGTTTACCCTCCCTTACCTGGTAATGAAAAACTTGGCAATGAAATACTTGGAACACCATCAGTAAGTTCACTTTGTAAATCAATCATTGGTCGATGAACCACGTCAGGCTCATAATCACCTAAATCAATTTTCGAAAAATCGATAGCTTGAAATTCTTCAGGAGTAAAACCTCTACAATTAGCCGCTTGTGCATTACCCCAACTCATATTAGGTAATTGAGCACGAGCCTGTTCATGAAAGATTTTGGCTAACCTTGTCTTAAAACAGCAATGCACTTGAGCATTTTGAACGCAACCAATACCGAACCATTTTTCAATACATTTTTCACCTACATGCATGCACATATCTGATGCCATTTTTGATACGCTTTCTGATTCTTTAGTGCAAGGTGTCATTATCCAATTACCAATTTTCCCCGTAATTTCTAATGGATCAAGTCCCGTTGGTAACGTTGAAAATCCTTCGCTAATTAGTTTTGCTATATCACTTCCAATTCCCGATCCTGATACTCCATCGATTGCATCACCCACCATTGTAGCTATGCCTTCTAGCCGTTCAGCGGTTGTTTTTTCTGAAAATGAATCCGTTATTATTTTTTCTCCATTGTTGCAACAATTATCCCATCGAGTTTGATAGCCATTGCTTCTACAGCCCGTTACTTTTCCAGAAAATATTTGAAATTCCCCATTACATTCCCCTGTTTCATTATTTATAGTTTCGTTGTCTTGATAATATTCTTCAGACACATCTAAAAATGTTTGCTTTTTTTGATAACAATTACTGGGACTTACCACCATATTTATCGGCTCTGAATGCGCTCCTTCAAAATCAATAACTGCTGTAACATTATTAATGTAGGAGGGATTTAAAAGATTAATACATTCTCTGTCATCACCCAGGGGACTGATCCAGACTGTTCTTTCAATAATTGCGGCATCACCCTCACAATTAAGCGCACATGATCTGTCGCGCAGTGCCAACTCCTCTCTTGATGGATTAAATGGTGCTGTAAATAAGTCATCCGTTAACGGACAAATGGCTTGTCTATTGTAAAACGTAGGAAAAACAGTGGTAATAATTGCTGCTTCATCTGCAACTTTTCTTGCTTTTATCGCTGCGAAAAGTATCGGTTGATTAGCCTTTAACTGGTCTTGAGCTTCTGTGATCGCTTTACGGGCATTAATAAGGCTAGTTTCAGCTAATACTTTAGCCTGTAACCAGACACTTAATGAATCGGCAGTATTATTACCCACAAGTATATCTTGATCGTAAATTGCTTTAGCTGCATCGGCTGCGACTTGTTTGTTGGTTGCAATAGTTGTTAAGTTATTTGCAATAGATAACAAGGATCCATAAAGTGAAGTGGCTGAATCTGCTTTCGCTTGTGCAACTAATGCTGCCTTTTCTGCAATTGCTGCGGCTTTTCTTTCTAAGTTTTGAATGTGCGTCATTCGAGGCAAACAACTTGAAACAGGTATGTCAACAGGGTGACATGCAACACGACCTAATGGACAACTATAAATGTTTTGCGTCGTTGTTGGTTCACAAAACGTAGTTTCTCCCTCTTCAGCAAACGAACCGTTTTCATTGAGATCTAAACCACAGACCATTTCAGGTGGTTCTTCGACCTCTGCCAAAACATTTACTTGAAATATACTGAGTAACATTATCACTACAGCTGATCGGTAGTTGTATTTCCATCGGTACATATCATGTCCTTACCTGCTAGACGTATTAATTGCATCATGGTCATTGCTTTGCCAAATTCATTTAAGCATCCGCATGACTGGATCATTGTTTCACCCTTTTGAACAGGGCAAATCTCGGCTTCACAAGCACGGTAACTTTTCTTATATAAAGTATCGTTCTTCCTACCCTTACTCACCTCACCAGTAAGATTCACCCTGGTATCGGTTTGTGTACTTCTTACTTCACATGATTGAATACAAGCATCATGTGTAGGTATTTCAGGCATTGGTATACTTACACTCCCTGAGCCACTACCTGAATTTGCCATATTGATTGAAACACTGTCACCAGCAACAACAGGTTTGATGAAACGACTGGTGTCAATGTCTAAAGGGGTGGTGTCTGATCCACATCCATAGGTTCTTTCTTTCACAAAATAATTTCTGATCACGTTGGATGAACAAACCGTTCCGTTAATAAACCTAGAAGAAGGTAAAAGCGTTAAACCTGTGCTTAGCATTTTGTTGATTGTCGTCATTCCATCTACTTCTTCTCTTTCGAGTAAACAGCGACCTTCATAGCGAGTACAGGCATTGTTAACCGTTTCCACTAATTCGCAAGTCGGTTTGTTTAAGGTAAAAAATACGCGTTGACTTAAATAAGGAGAAGTATCTGAACTGCTCGTTATATCAGTTAGTTTTATCTTTCCGGTAAAAGCATTTGCACAAGAAGGCGTTTGAATATGGTTAACTGAAAAAGATAAATCTAATTGTCCAGTTGCAATGGAAGAAGAGTAATTTGCATCACTTGTTTTATTAATTGTCGTTTCAGTGCCGCATAATTCATTAACATTCCATGTATTACTTATCTCTGCTTTATGCGCAATTCCATCAGTAACACAACTTACTGTGCCTGAAGAAAGTGTGTACTCACAGGTAATATAGTCTCGACCTTGAGCGAAAATACTTAATCGCGTTGTTTTTTCAATTTCAGCATTAATAATAAAACGTATTTTATAGTAATAGCTTGCCCCTCTATAACTTGCTAACGTTCCTCTGAGGTTGACAAAACCTTGTCGCTTGAAATGATCCGTTATATCAATGGTGCGATTAAAGCTTTGTGTGTCACGCCGGTTTCCTGTACATGACGAACTTCCCACAGCGTTAACAGGTAATCCATTAAAAGTTGCAATGACACCTCCCACATCAGTTGAAAGGTTCAACGCTTCTTCAAAAGATGATGCGACCAATGTAGCACTGATTAATTTATCTGGAATACCGACTTTCAGTCGTGTCAATATGTTGGTAATGACACAACGCCCACCAACATCAAATGTGTTGTTATCATCAATACCTACCGTTAATTCAAGGCAGTTTAAACCGCAAGATCTTAAGCGTCCCTGACCTGAAGCAAAACTTAACACGTCTTCATCAGTTACCGGTACAAATGAAAAGTTACGACGTATTGAACAACTTGCCAGAGACCCAGCGTTACCCGTTTGAGAAACTAAGCTCTCTACCATGATATATTTGTCATCTGAGGTAGCACTATTTCCATCGGCTAATAATTGACGACTTTTGTTTTTATATTTATGGAGTTCAGGCATAATTTCAGTGTCACAACTAACGAGATCTTGACCGTAAAAAGCCAATGAGCCCGCTACATTTCTTACCGCTGAGATTGTATAATATGGATTGTTTTGTTGCATAACCGATGCAACACCATTCCCTAATGTTCTAATAATTTCATCTCTGTTATGACTGGCAATATTCGGGCTACAAGCATGATTGACACAGTAACAACTATGGACAGAAGCTATTTCTTCATCAGTTTGCATTAATAATGATGAAATACCCGGTGAAGAAAGCCAACGATATGTTTCACAATCACGGGCCCCCTTTGTACATTTTTGATATCCATTTGCACAAACAACCGCAATATCACTAAATGAACCATTTTGATCGATTGAACCATCTAAATTACTATCGATAGAAATATAAGCAGTAACATTTCCAGAAGCACTTACGTTAGCATTTACAGACAAATAATTGTTATTGCTCTTACAACCCACTCTACCGCTAAAATCATGATTGCCATCTAATGTTTGCATCGACAGACCATCAGTCATCAGCGGTTGTGCATAATTTTTATTTAAGGCGTCTTTGGAATCAAACTTATTTTTTACGTTTTTATATCCTACATTCCGCACATTTAAGGTATTGATTTAAATGGACTTTAAAAGTCACAAAATGTAGCCATGTATTTGTGTGTTTTATAATCAATTGATAAATATAAGTTTATTTAAAATTGCCATTATTGGTCAATTTTCGAACTTTATATAAAAATCCGCTTAACTACATGTTATTAAGGTTATTTTTAATTATTTATTTTTTATAAAATTGTACGGAATGTAGGTTATATGCATTTTTAGCTCTGTCTTGCATTGAATCCGCAAAACAAGCGCCACCATTGACGAACAAAGAAAATAAGAACAAAGAAATTGAAAAAATAAAGGTTTTAATTTTCATTCGTGCGCTCCCTACAGTCTTATGCCAGAAAGTCTTGATATTGCTTCTTCAGGAGATAAACCTTGTTTAATCAGAGCATCATACATATCAACTTCTTTACCACTTGATGTATTAACCCAATAGTTCCAATCATCAAGACATAAACGACCTACACCGCGACCTAAAGAAGATTCATAAAACACTTCTGAGTATCGAGGTTTTGCATTTTTTACACTGGATAAAAGCTCAAGCGCTAATCCTTTGTGTGGAATGAGATTAAGCGCGGCACCTTCCGCGTAATCTTCTGATTGCAAATAAAACTTATATTCAGCATTAGAACGAAGTACTTTACCTACTGAGCCAAATGACTCCAAATCCAGAATGGATTGTAATACCGCACCAAATGCGCCATTGTGCTTACGCGCTCGCCTATAACCTTCTTCAATAATCATCGCTAAGCGTTCAAGATCTTTATGGCCTTGTTGTTTAAGGTAGTGAGCAGCTTCTTCAAATAAAACAAACCGTTGTCTGCCTCTATCGGATAAGTACAAATCTTGAGTTACTGCATTAACAACTTGCATGACCATGACTGAAAATAGTTCTTTGATTTCTTTCAATTGCTGAAGCTCTAACACAACAAAATCATCTGAAGCGATGTTAAAGGTATTTTTACCATTGAAATATGAGCCAAATTGTCCCTTAGTGGTAAAATCCTCAATGTTGTAAGCCATTTTTATTGCACTTTCTACAATCGATTTTACCCCTGTGATGGGGGAGTTTTTTTCATATTCTTTCAAGTTGTATAAATAATTTTGAACGCTATCGATACCCTCCTCTAAATTACCGGCCTTCACCGTAAAGTTAATTGCTTGTTTGAGCAGTGACCATTGAATTTCATCCATTTTGTCGCCTGATGCAGAGTTCATCATTTCAGCTAAGACTAATGCACAATTTCCTAGATCCTTTTTAGTGTCCTCTTCATCTTTACCTTGTGAAAAAAATGGGTTAATGACAATTCTTTCTTTACCAATATCCAGAAAACGTCCTTTATTCATCCGACAAGATTTTTCAAAGGAATAGCCAATATCAACCATTCTGACCAATGAACCTGAACTGTAATAATCATTCACCAGTTTGTTTAAATAGAATGATTTACCCGCACCAGAGCCCGCACACACAAGAAAATTATGATTATTTGAACGTTCATCAAAAACGTCCATAGACTGTATTTGACCCTTTCGTCCAACAGACAGCATAACCGCTTTAGTCCCTGCGGGGATTTCTCCCCCAATGGTTCTTATTGAACCAGAGTAATCCGCTTGCATTGGTAAAATACAAGCAATAGAACTTGTAGGTAAAATGGTATACCTGTCTATTAGTTGGACATTGCCATCAATATTGTAAAAGCCCATGGGTAACGACAAGATGAACAGCGTGGCTTTTAAATCTGTTTCTTCTTGATATTTATAATCATAATCTTCAGCAAGCCTTTTTATTCGGGCAACACTGCGTCTTAATTTTGATTTGTCCGTGTCAAAAACCCACATAGTTTGCTGAACATGCATCAATTTTTCAGGAATATCTTTTTTGTCTAATATCCAGCGATATTCCTTCATTCTTTTATTTAATTCTTTAGCAGATTTGCCAACGACTTGTTGACCATTGATTATTTTTGCTTTATCTGTAATTTCTTTATCTGCTTCTTTTTCCGTTAAAACAACGGTAAACATAAAAGGAGAGGTGATTTGATTACCATCATCTTCTACTCCCATGAAACCACCCAATAGCTTATTTTGCGTTAAGGTATCGGTTGTATTTGGCATGGTAAAGTACGTTAAGCAGGTGCCGTATCGCTTACCAATCGTACATTCCTTATCCACTGGAAAAGATATCTTTGTTCCAGCTTCTATCATTTGTTTTCTAAGGGGTTTTAATTGTGATGTTTTGCTATTTACTTTTTCATTAATTTTACCGCTAATGAATCGCCTAATAAATTCTGTCAAATTGCCTCTGTTCATTCGCCAGGGAGAAAGTTTACAGCTAGTAAGAGATTCCTCGATTGAGGTTAATTGATCATCTCTTAATTTACTTTCTGATTTAATAGAAATGAAAACTCGAAAATTCCTAACAGGAATATCACTCATTTTTTTTAAGCCATTAATCGCCTCTTTTAAATAATTAGCATATTCTTCGCCTGATTTACGCGCCAAAGGGCTAGCACTCTCCTTTGCCTCCGTATATTTGTCTAAAATAGGGGTGATATGAGGATCGGCATAAAGATGAAATGAATAAACCGAGTCTTTTGGTAGATTCAACTCAAGTAATTTTTTTAGCCTCGTTGTCATTGTTTCTGATTGAAAATTGTACGGTACACATTCCCATACATATCCGATCGTATTATCAATATTTAAAAAGCTTCCGTCTTCATCGTTGTAGTATAAATAAGGCAGAAAATCGGATAATTTGTCTCGCATAGATTGCTGTTTTATCTCCGACTCTGTCGTGCCCCCATTCTTACCGAACACAATTTTTGCCATTTTTTCAGTGATTTCTTTAAACATAATATTGCCTTTACTTATCAAATAAGCTTTCTATTGCAATCGGCTTTTTCTTTAAGTATTTACCCAATACAAACTTAGGATTGTTGTTTATTACATTGATATATCTCTCGCCTTTTAATCGTTTTCCATTGTTAGTCGGGTATGACAGCACTAACATTTCAATGACTTCCGCTTTATTCACTAACGGTGTGATAGGTCTTTCTACTAACTCCGCTATTTCTTTGTAATTAGCATCCAAATATCGCTCATAACCTCCTCTGGAAGAATTAACGGCATTCGTATTAACCGCATAAGTTTTTGCTTTGATGTCACTGTTTTTTTGTTTAGTCGATGATTGCTGTTCTTCAACCTCTGAAACTGGGCTAAGGTAAGGACTAGTATCATCACCATTTATTATTTCTTCATAGGCTTCACTCGAACTTATACATTTACCTAAGTTATCCGGTCTTTTACATACAAATTCATCATCGTAAGGAAATAATGCTGAACAGCCGCTTAAAATCAATAAACCACACAAACCACATAAACCAAATAAAATCAAAAGCTTACTCATTACTATTTCCTTTATCGTAATTAAAACGGTCTATTATTTTTAACCAAACGCCTTTTTGAATAAATACCGTTGCCTCTTTCATCGCGCCAACTTCAATAACGGGTCCTGACTGGCGTATATATTCAATAATGATGTCTTTATAATCCTGCGAAGTCTCTTTGATTGCTGCACCACCAATGCGAGAGCCGATTTTTGATAGGTCTACTACTGTAGATGTACCCAGTGCGGTTTGATCTTGCTGGATTGAATTTAGCGTTATGCTGTCACCGATAGCGCCAACCGCACTTGCAACCATTAATAACGCCATTTTGGTTGCATTTTTAGCTACCACATGACCTGCAAGATCACGTTTTCCATCTTTATCAGCAACAAACCCAAGAACTTCTTGGTCAATGACTGCCGAACCATCAGCAGATACACAGCTTAGGTTGACCACTTGCAACTGCACTCGCTCTTTTGCCAAGTTTCCACTTGCATTTGCAACGACGAAGCAGCCTTTAAGATTTTGTTTAATATGATTGGGTAAAACGGCCGGAGCAGTGATCATCAGGAACACTTGCTCGGGATCTGATTTTGCATTTTTACTTGTCATTGCATCAATACCCGTCAATAACTTTGCTTCAAAGAATGAAGGTGGTTGATAAAACTTCAGTGTCTGCTTTTTTTTAGATTTTGCTTTAAATTTTTTAAATGGCATAGATCCCAAGCCGCCAAGCCATTCTTCTATGGCCGGAGCACTATTATCTTCAATGTTTGGTGCGCCTAATGTGGGGTTATAGTGAGGGCTTGGAGGAAAACTTGCGTTATTTAGTCCTTTGTTTGAAAGATCAGGATAACTAGCGTTATCATTGTTACTTTCAGCGCTAATAATTTGATTTGTTGCCTTTAGTTTTTTTTGACTCTTTAATATTTTTTTAATCAATAATTCCATTTCACGGTTTTTGGATTTTGCTTTATTGATTTGATCTTGTAAAGCAACGTTAGTTTCACTTTGATTTTGTTTGTTATTTCTAAATTTTTCCCAAATATCATCCTCTAAAAGCCCGGTTCCAAGATCAAGTGCCCTCGCTTCAATTTTTGCTTTAGGCAATTTGTTTTTTTGATCGGTTAGATGAAACATGCCAAACATTCCAACAATAACCAAGGCTATAATGCCTAACTTACGCAGTTTCTTTCTTTTTTCAGTACTCATGCCCGTACCGGTTTTATCTAGCAATTCTTCTGGATCAGACATTATTTATCCTCCACAATAAATAACCGTGCAGGTTGTTCCGGAGAAGGGGCTTGATTCACGATTGTTATCATGCGTAAGGCTTGTGAAAACTCCCTTCTAATAAATTGACGCTTGGAAATAACCCTTTCTACATTTGAAAAAACTTCATATTCTTTTAGTCTTAGTCCCATGCCGTTTAACTGAATAGTTCTTCTTTGAATTATTTTTAACCCATCAAAAATAGCGGGTAATACAGACCCTTCTCTTTTCACTGAATATTGTGGCGGTAAATCATTATTAATCGCGGCTAGCGTTAGTTCTACCATGATATCTTCTACATCTTTGTGCTTTATCAGCTTGGCATTTGCTTTAATGGCCGCTAGTTTATTATCTCCAAGGTAAAGTGTTTCAGTAACATTTTGAATGGGTGTAATATTTAATGAATAAACATCACCATTACAGGTGATATGAATAACGTGCTTAGTGGTAACAAATTCTAAACCACCTTGAATATTGCGCTTAAATTTATAAGCAAGAAATAAATCCCTACCTACCGATCCTATGCCTGTTTCAATGGGTATATGCTTTGGATAATTTGTATCATTGATGTCGCCACTCATACATACGATATGGTTTGGGTTGTTATTCGACAAACTAACATTTGTATATTGATCCGGCGAAACGTTTTGAGCCCACAAGGTATTACAAAATATAAGCGCTAAAATAAACGTTACTCTCACCATTACTTTCGACTTCACTTTCGACATTAGGTATCCTCCATTTCGAGTATGAAAAATTGACTATCTTCTACAAGGAAAGTAAGCACCATCTCTCTTTTTACGGGTATTTTTATCGTGTCACCTGCGATCCGTGCTCTTGTATACTTAATGGTTATCCTATTTTCTTTGATGAAGATTGGCTCAGGATATTTCAATTCTGAGTAGTGTGATATTGAACGATATTTCTGAATTTCTCTTTTTATCGTCTTTAGATTTTCTTGGTATTTTGCGTACGTCGTATGATGAAATAATGAAAGTAAGCGTTCTAAACGACTTTCTGCATTGTCAGCATTCAAATTACCCGCGAGATAAACAACATACTCTGCCATATCAAATAAATAAACGTCATTTGCAGCATCCTTTTTTAATGTGTAAGGACTTACCTTGCCACACGGAATAATGACTGTACTTGACATGTTCTCGATTTTACTGATCTGGCTAGAATCATAAAAACCCTGTAAGACTAGGATCACCATGCATACTTTTAGTAGTACATTTTCAACAAAAACGTTTGATGCGCCTTGTAGGTAGGGTTTTATGAGGTTTTTCATTATTTATTCCTTGAAATCGGTTACGAATAAAGCAGGATAACCCTGTATGTCTGCTACGCCATATTTCACTGATAAGTGAGTGAAATATCCTCTTGGTTTTTTTCGACCGTAAGGGATGATGGTCATTGGGACGATGAAAATAGCTAACCACCACCAACCACCAGACGTTAAGCCAATAAAGTAGCCTAACCCTATGATTGCCCATTCTTGAATTTCAAAAAAAATCAAAAGTGCGGGTAGGTGTACCTTATTTGTTAATTGAACTTTCATTAAAAAACATTCATACCAAGACCCGTTAAAACGGCCGGCATTGTCGCTACACCAGTACCTGCCACACCTTTATAGGCGGAGTCTTTCCAGTCTGTTTTAAGTCCCATAAACCCCCAAACCAAAAGCCCGCCTGCGATAACGTAGCCTAAACCAGACGAATAGCCTTGATTGATGATCAAATCGTAAGCTTGACCACCAAACGAGTTAACATTATCTGGAGCCGTCATCGCTAACGCAGAAGTACTGATTGTTGATACTAATGTTGCTAATACTGAAATAGAGGCCGCTGTTTTCTTCGATAATTTTTGTTTAAATAACACTACGTTGTACATTTTTGTTCCTTTGTTTTAGTTTTTAATTAACACGTTGTTTTGAGTTTTGATTATTCGACGATTCAGTTTTAAAGACTAATACTTCACTTTTTTTATTAGGCACTAATAATTTATCGATAGCCTGTGCGCTAAAGCCCCCTATTTTAGTATTGTTAACAAATAAGGTCGGTGTACCTTTTGCCTTAACTTGCTTCGCAATACTAATGTGTTCTTTACCCAGAGAAATACCTTCCTCACAACTTATAAGATCTTCGTTTTTAACTTGATGGTTAAAAATAGCTTTCATTGCAGACGCTTTATCTGCAGAGCAAAGAATATGAGTTACTTTAACGTTCGCTTCTGCGTGTGCTGGGTAATACAAAAACACATATCTCTTAACATCCTCTTTTTGCTGTATGTATTTTTCATACTTGTGGCAAAATGGACATAATGGATCTGTGAATTCATAAATAACGTTGGTCGCATTAGGATCGCCAATAAGGATCGCTTTATCTTGATTTTTTACTAGAAAATCGCGCAAAGCAGACTCTTGTTTAATTCGAGTAATTCTTTTTCCGTCTTTGTTATACATTTCACCAAAAAAGAAATATTCTGACTCAGGCGAAAAATAAAATATGTTAGCTTTCGCTCTTAATTCGTAAAGCCCTCTGATTGGCGTTTTATTAACGGTATCTATGGGGGTATTAACAAGAATTCGGACCGCATGTTCTTTGACTTTATCTAGTTCAACTGACTCAAAAGCGCATACATTTATGCTGAATACCGCTAAAAATAAAGCCAGTGAAATTATTCTGTTCATTTTTTAAGACCTAATAATTGGCTAATTAATTTTTTATCGATATATACGCCTGTTGCAAGTACTACTTCTTCCACATTAGGTATTTGCTGCTTCAAATGTTTTACGATCGTTTTTACAGGAATAGTCACGTATTCCCCGTTCCAATAAGCACGTATAAGCCCAGTACTTTTAGTTAAAAACAGAGTTTGATTTGACTCTATTCTAGAAACCATTTTTCTTACCGCTGGATCAGTTATTGAGTTTGACGCTTGAAACATCGCACTTTTAACAAATGGATTTACGCTTGAGATGTTGGCCTGTAATTGATTTGTCTTTTGTTGTACCTGGGCAGTTTTAGTTTTTGTCGTCCCTATTTCCGGGTGCAATATTTTTTTTGGTCTAGATTGCAGCAGTACTTTATGACCGATAGGGATCTTATAAACATCAGCGACAGGAGAACCATCAATTTCCGTGATATTCGCCCATATTCCAGGGTTATTAAAATATCTTGCCGACAAGCCCCAAAGGGTATCCCCTTTCTTCATAACATGAATATGCCTAGTGTTTGTAGATTCAATAGCGAATGATTGTGTAGCCGATAATAAAAAAAGGCTTGCTAATAGCGGACAGTAATTTTTCATGTGATCTCATTCTGCATCGAATAATGACTTTTGTTTTTATGTTTTATAGCTCTAATTTTCTGTTATTAATCTATTTTTGACTCTAGTCAATAGTCTGTTTTTTCATTGCTTCTCGGATCATTCTTTTAAGTGTTTTTGTTGAATATTTATGAATTAATATCAGCACTTTGGGCGCTAATTTATTGTGACTATCGCTCGTCATTACGGATGATGAACTTATGAACTTATTAAGAACGGCATTGATATAGGTTTTATTTTCATTTATTACTCTTAGCGTTTGCTTATAAAAAATTGTTAACATGAAAATATATTTGATAACTATTTTTAATAGCCTATATTTAATATCTATGTTTAATTACCATTTTAATAATCCTATTTGATAACTATATTTAATAATCAGATTTGATAACGAAAGGAGTGAAACTATATCTGTTAAAGTAAAAAAATCACTTCAATTGATATACTTTCTAAGAGGTAGAATGTTGACATTTCTTTCTCAAATCCTTTTGATGTCAAAACAAAATTAAATGTTTAACTATCAGGAATACGAGGCTACATGTAGGTTATAAGATCCTGTTTTTCCAGCCCTTTAATCTACGAAAAGTATCGTAGATCACTTTTTGAACATTTTCAACCTTTATTTATTATATTGATACCAATAAACTTTAATGACCAAACTAAAAGTATGATGTTATATATACAATAAATATGGTTCTGCAACTGATTGATTTTATGCGTTGTAACCTAATAGGAAGTTTAATAAGTTGAGTTTAATCTGAAATGAATTGAATTGAGTTTTCTAGCTTGATGATTTCAAAATAGGTATCAGGGCTCGTCGGAAATCAACCCTTTTGGTTCTAATTCTAAATAAGTGACCTTTCATTTTAGGTATGAATGTCGGGTAAAGAATTACCTTATGATATTTTGCACTATCAATCCGAGCCCATTGTATATTCAACAGAAAGCGTCACAGAAATAGTTTTATTGTACACTATTTAGTACAACGGTCTTCCATTTATCATTCCAATCATTTGTA
>JABSOJ010000468.1 GCA_013216005.1 Alteromonadaceae bacterium
AAATTCCAACAATATTAAAAAAGCCAAAAATATAAACGGTAAATTGGTTGAAAATGGTCATATTTCGACAGCCTACAGCCGGGCTCTGTTTGGTGTTGACAGTTTAAAAACTGGCATTGTGCAGATAAATCACTGATTTGTGCAAAGGTACTTTCAATGCCTTTTTCGCAATCTACAAGTTGTAATTCTCGCATACCAGGCGTATCGATTAACAGTCCACCTGCCGGCATTAAATGAATAGAGCGGGATGTCGTGGTATGACGTCCCCGATTGTCATCTTCACGGGATGCTGCTGTGATCTGGCTTGTATCATTGAGCAAAGTATTAATCAGGGTTGATTTTCCCACTCCGGATGATCCTAGAAATGCCACGGTTTTCCCCGTTGAACACCAGAACTCAAGTGGTTTTACACTTTCAGAATCGAGACCGTTGACGGTCACTACCATTAACATTGAATCAAGTGATTGAACTTGTTCTAGGTAACTTTGTGGATCATCACAACAGTCTGCTTTAGTTAATACCACTACAGGCTCTACATCGGCTTGAAAAGCTAACGCTAAATAACGTTCAATGCGGCTTAAATTAAAGTTGTTATTTAATGAACAGACAATAAATACGGTATTAACATTAGCGGCTATTAACTGTACTCCTATTTTACTTCCTGCTGATTTACGGGAAAATAAAGAGTATCGTTCCAGTGCTTGTTCAAACCTACCGTCTTGATTGATTAATATCCAGTCGCCAACAGTTAAATTCGTCATGTTAGCCACCATTGGCATTGATTGATTTTTTGACGATTCGGTCATAATTTCAATATGTGCCCGATGTTGTGCTGTTACCCGGCCAATGTTGAATGACTCCCATTGTTCTAATGAAAGTTGTTGTTGAAAAAAAGCGTTCCATCCCATTTGAGATAGTGAATATGTTTTTGACATGATTGCCCCTGACGTAAAAAAAATAGCGTCATCTAAAAAACTTTTAGGGCTTAATTTTTAGCCCCGGTTTGTTTTATAACCAGGCAGTAAAATTCGAAAAGAGAGGTTCTATTTAGAACAAGCTAACTTTAGACGATTTTTGCCCGGAGGGTAGTTAGTACAATCATCAATATTCTCCTTGCTTGTTTTTGGGTCTAGACTTTTAGGTCTAGGTTTTCAGGTAAAGATTTTCAGAAGTGATTTTTCGATTCTGTATTTGATTTATTTCAGAACAGACACTTCAAGTAATCAAGGACTTTAGCAGAAGACTATCTTAGGTGCAAACTGATTTTATTTGCTAAGTGGTGTCTGAACGGAAATCCTGAAAGCCTTATTTTACGGGGTATTCAAGCAATATTGCAAAACGAAGATTTTGTTATTTTTGGCTAAAAACGGCCAAAACGCTTAAATCTACATCAATACCGACTGATTAGCTTAAATCTTCGTTTTGAATTAATCGCTACAGCCCATGTGTAGCAATGGCTATTGACTTTTCGTTCGGGCACTAAGTGGTATTGGCATGACGAACTTTTGCTGTTCAATGCACTCACCTGATTCATTGTAACTACGATCTGCAATGTCGATTATTCCGTTAATATCTTTGGTAATAATTGTCGTTGTTCTTGTGCCGTATTGCGGGGATACAATAAAAATGGAGCTGAGAAATTGTTCCCATTCTTTGGCGATACCTGTATTAGGTAAGTGCTCAGGTTTTGCTTGTTGGGCATTTTTCATTAAATGAAAAAGTTGTTCAATGTCAAGTTTGTCGTTGTTGGTTATCATTGATATAAGCTGTTGTTGTCCAAGTGCCATTTTGGGCCAAATGTCATCTAAAGTGCCGTTACAAAGGCTATGAACGCCAGAGGTTAATTTATTGAACCTTTGATTGACGCTGTCGTAAATATGTAAATTATCCAACTCGCCAAAAACAAGATTAAAGCCATTGTAATTAGGAGAACTGATTGGCAATTGCTGAATTAATTGCGCATCTGATTGTGCTAGAGCTTGTAATACTAGATGGCCCCGGGATACTTTTGCATCATTCTTTGTGTGATTATTTGGTGCCAGATCATTTTGTGCCTGATCACTTTGTACACGATCGGAGCTTGCTGGTTGATTAGCGGTTGTGTTGTTATTTCCCGTTCCCTGACGAAAATTAGTTAATGCTGCAAATCGTCCTTGTGATGTTAAACCTAACCAAGTACCACCAGCTTGCAGGTCTTTGCCTGCAAGAATTTTTTCTGGCTGTTCTTTTGCGGTAAAAAGTACTTTTTTATCCCAGAAATGCATAGATTTGCTTGGGCGTTGATGAAATTCATCTCGATTCGCACAGATGATCACAGGATATTGAGGATGCTGTTTTAAAGCAAAAAATAAAATGCACATTTTTTAAAATTTACGGGTTGTTGGTTAATTTATGTTTGATTAAATGATAATATTGCCATACCTTCTTTTGACTCTTACTTTATCGAAAAAGTTTTACCAAGTAAAAGTTAATTAGAGAAAAATAGCTGAGTAAGGATAAAATATGTTTGAATTACCCATTGTAGATCTTAAAGGCAAAGTTTCATCAGAAGAATGGCAAACAAGAATTGAACTAGCGGCCTGCTATCGTTTATTTGTTATGCATGGTTGGGACGATCTTATTTATACCCATATTTCTGCTCGTATTCCTAATTCTGACCACTTGCTTATCAATGCATTTGGATTGACCTTTGATGAAATTACCGCTTCTAATTTAGTGAAAATTGATATTCAAGGTAATATTATTGATCCCGATTGCCCTTTTGAAATAAATCCTGCTGGTTTTACTATTCACAGTGCGGTACATGAAGCTCGTCATGAAGATCTCTGTGCTTTGCATGTTCATACCAATGAAACTATTGCTATTGCAAGTTTGGAAGAGGGCTTGTTGCCTATAAGCCAATATGCGATGTTTGCTCTTGCTTCTATGAGTTACCACGATTATGAAGGGCTGGCAGTAAATTATGAAGAAAAACTCAGACTACAGCGAGATCTTGGTGATAAAAACTTTATGTTGCTGCGTAACCACGGAGCCTTGACTATGGGGAAAACCATAGGGGATGCTTTCATGCAAATGTATGATTTGATCAGAGCTTGTCAAATTCAAATACAAGTGATGTCTACGGGAATGAAGCCACTTTTTGTTGATCAAAGTATTGTTAATGGCATTAATGCTCAAGCCAATAAAGTGCATATTGGGCAAACCGGAGGGCAAAAAGCCTGGCCGGCAATGTTGCGTAAGGTACATCGTGCATATCCTGATTTTGCAAAATAATGCTGTAAACTGGATGTTCGATAAAGCTGATAAGTAAAAAGTAAAAAAATGGCTCTGTTCCATCTAATTGTTGTCTATACTTATAAGTGAGCATAACTCATTGAGGTTAAAGGCAATGAAGACAAA
>JABSOJ010000469.1 GCA_013216005.1 Alteromonadaceae bacterium
AAAAAACCAATTTATCGCCTAACCCTTTAAAAATAGGGGATTCATCGAGGGACAACAGTATTATGGAACAGAGCCTCCATAATAGTTGAACGATTTAGAATAAGTGCTGGATCAGTTAGATCATATGTTTCGAAGATAATTCTATAGGCTTTTTGGCCCATAATGCCCCCCAAGCAGTTTATTTTTTAACTATATCACTTTAGTACTAACAACTCAATATATTACACTTCCTGTAATAATTATTACTTTTGCCACCTTTTTCAATTAATTCAATATAGTTACGCATGGTCATTATTTTTTTGTATTGACCAACATTTGAATCATATAAAGCATATTGCTCCTGGCCAAATTGTACTTCTATTTCTAACTCACCAAAATTATCCAAAAAGTAACTTGGCAGCCATTTTTTTAATGCTGGCCAATGCGTAATGCCTTTTTGGAGAACAACCGGTGAATTTTTTCTGTAATAAGTATTTATAAAGGTACTAAAGTCCGGGGTATCGCACACGTCCATTTGAATATAAAAACAAGGATCCAAGGTTTCTAAGATATGATTCGTTTTAAATACCCATTCACGTATATTTGAAAGATGGCAGTTCTCCTTCCCTGCACCAACTGCCGAATAGTTTTTTGCTAAACGTAGCTCCGTAATGGCTTCTACAGATGAAAAACCAAGATCTGTCAGCACTTTTGGCAACCCATTAAGCGTGGCTCTTTTTGCAAAATTACTCGCTCTCCATTTCCGCCACCCCTGCGTTATTGATGAAACTGGCTGACAATTTTTCAGGTTTATGATCGCTCGTTGATCTATTACATAACCATACCATTTATGTAATTCACCTAACCAATAATCGTACTTTTCACCCGCTTTATCTTTCTTTAATTCAGCTAACAGATTCAGATAATACATTGTGGTGTAATGCTGGATCATTAAGTGGTTTAATTTACGTTTTGTAATTTTTTCATAAGCTAATGCTGTTCGTTTGGCTAGCTCAGGCGAACTTAAGTTCATGCCTGATAAATCTTGATGTAAGTCACCAATTTTACAGTGACCAAAATCTATGATCCCTGAAATAGTTTGATAGTTTTCACGGAGCAATATATTCCTGCCATGCAGGTCGAAATGACCAAAGACTAGATCATTATCTGACACATTAAATACTGGCCTATTATTTATTACTTCTAACAAGAGTGCTTTAATTATATCGTCTGTTTCATCAACCAGCTGTTGACTAATCAATTCAAGTTGTGATTTCCATGAGGGAGCCATTTCAATACTGGTTTGCGTAATCTTTTGCCAAGGAATGCCATGCATATCGGCAATGAACTGTGCTAATTGGTTGGCCAAATGTTCTTTCGATTGCTCTGAGAGGTAATGATAATGCGTTTTATCAAACCCTTTGCCGGGTAATTTAGGGTAACGACCCAAAACGACCGGCTCTTCATGGATACTTATGTTAGGAATTTCTAGTTGAACTTTTCTACGAATAAAATCAGTTACAGCCTGCTCTGCATATAGTCCCTGTACACCAAGCTTTGGCCGAGGAAACTTAACGATATATTCACTGTTTATATCAACGACCACACTTTCATTATTTTTTGGGTAAAAGTGAATAGTCTTTGCGTATTCGCCATAGAAAAGATGTTCATAAGTCTGCTTTATGGAATCTTTACTATAGTTTTTTAGAAAATTGATATGGTGAGATGATTCAACTAATTCACTTGTTTCACTTCTGTGCACACAAATATATATTTGTCGTTTTTCATAGTTCAAATCATTGACATATTTTTCCGGTAATAAATGGATGTCAGTGTAAAAAGATTGGATAAAGTGCAGTTGTTCACTTTTTTCTTCTTCACTGCCTTGTACTTCAATTAATATTGTTGTGGCTTGTTCAGCACACAAACTAAATATTTGTTTCCAACGTTTAACTGAAACTACTAAATTAAAAAATAAACAAATATCTATCGGCGCAGTAAAAAGAAAATCACGTAATATGGACAAATTTCCATTGTCCAGATCAAAGGTGTAGAACTGGATATTATCAGTAAGATTTTTTGCTTTTAAGGCGTTAGCTTTATTGACCCATTTGTCATTGGAATCTATACCAACACCTGATGTTATTTTATCAGTAAGATCGTGTAATAAACTATCAACTGAACAACCGATATCAAGCACAATTTTGTTAGAAAAATCATAACCGACCTCGACTAGGCACTTTATAAGATCACATTGACTATGCGGTTCTTTTTCTTGAATTGACTGTGTAGAGTAACCAGTCAATGATCCCTTTTCTTGATGTTCATTATTTTTAGATTTTGCATAATCTAATACTTTATGTATTGATTGCACATCTGTACTTTGCTTCATTAGTTCCCTTTTGATCCGCAAACAACTTACGGCAACATTCCTTTGTTTAATGAAAATATTAATAACTGAATTTCAATATAACTAACATACTCGTTTTAACTCACTCTTGTTCCACTCCCTTTTAATTTAACTTCTAAACTGTTGATAGTATAGGGAAGTACAAGAATCCTTAACCTCTTTAGTCCAGCCTTTAAAGTAGTGATATGTATCAAACCAAACGAAAGTGTAACAAGTTGAATAATAAAGTGGATTACTAATACATTGCTCAAAGATGACTTATGTTTTAGTAAAACAGGAGTAAAATCAGAAAAGGTCAATTTTATATTGTGAGTCAACCGTGACCAAAGTTTTACAAACAGTGATATATTTGCACTGAACTTTTTGAATTTTTCTTTAATAAATTTAGTGGTGAAGTTGTTTTTTAAAACGAAACTTTTTACTGCACAGATCAAACTAGTGTCAGCTAATGAATCATCTATAAGCTGACATCCTATTTTTAAAGCACTAAGCTCTATTGATATCCGGTGTAAATGAGAGACCAACAATAAATATTGGATCCCAAAATGATAATGGCTCGACATCTATGTTCCTGAGTCATGTGTTCTTCCTTGAATCCCAAAATAATAGAGTGAAACGTCGCAGAGTACAATAATTAACCATATTAAATTTTGTTATAACTTAGTAGAAAAAATTTATTCATGCTTATGAACTCACCAGCAACTATAGGTCGTTTGATCTTAACAGCAAAATCGGACTACTTGTTTTTGCTCAGTTCTAATACTCAACTTCGAGGTTAAAGTAGAAATTCAAAAGTCACTGAATGGTCAATAAACGGAAATTTCAAACAGGCATTTAAGCATCATTAAATGCCTCATCAAAAATGACTCTAACAAATTTAAAAAATCATCGCCGGGCTACATCTAGACTTATTTTTTGCGCTCGAATATCGAGTAGGGTGAGGCTTTTGCCTCATCCCTCTCACAGAACCGTACGTACGGACCTCGTATACGGCTCATGCATTC
>JABSOJ010000470.1 GCA_013216005.1 Alteromonadaceae bacterium
AGTAACGCAAAGCTAGATAAGCAGCAAATATTGGCTGCTGCATATGGGGGACAACAGCATTATGGAACATAGCCAATAAAAATAGTAATCAAAAGAAAAACACTAATATCCGCTGTTCAATTAGTATTGATAACGTACGTTATCAATAACAAAATAAATAATTAAATCCGATTTACCAAAAATTAAATATCTGAGTTTTAAATAGTTAGTTACTGTCCCTTAAACCGTCCAAAAATATCAATCATTGTTTCATATGATTGACCCAAAAATTTATTTTCTGGTTTTTGTCCTTCTCCGATCAAAAAGTAGGCATTCAGCTTCTGCATACAAGCAAAAAAGGCTTATTCAGTAATCGTCTATTTTATATGCAATTCTTATTATTTTTTTTGTGTTTCTTTGAGTACGATGGATCTCGTAGTAAATGAAGATCTTCATTTTCACAATCGATTATCAAATACAAATATTAAAAAATAACTATTCAAATACAACAAACTATATTTAAAGGATTTTTTAAGATGTTCAAATGCAATAAAAAATATCGTTTCAAAAATATACTTTTAAACCAAACCATGAATGCTAACTGTGAGAGTTACCGTTTTCTAAGTGTTTTCCTTTCAGCAACAGTCGCTAAACAACTACCTACCTATCAAACACCAGCAAATTTATAAGGAAATAATAATGAACAAACAGATCATAATATTACTGAAACTATTAATATTACTCTCAGGCTTTGCATTGATAAATCCTGGCAATGCCGACTGTTATTACTCTTCATTTTCCAATGATGGTGGTGACAATAATGCTTCAGGTAAATGGACAAGAAAATGCACACCTATTCCGCTACTCGGCAAAATCGTTTCTATTGATGGCGATAGAATGGGAATTATGTATTCTAACTTCTATCATAATCCACACCCCTACCCCACTTTTACTTCTGCAACATCAACTTCATCTGTAGATTCTAAAGGAAATCCTACTGGTCAAGGGATCAGAGGTGATTGTGCTGGTAATCCTATCCTTATAAATTCAGGTAATAAGATCCAAGTAGAAAAAGACTTTATTGGCCAAGGAAAATATCCTCTTGAAATAAAAAGAATTTATAATAACTTCTCAGGAAAGCCTGGTTTTTTTGGTTATGATTGGTTTTCTTCTTTTGACTACAAATTTAATTTTCAGGGCAAGCCTGGCCGAACTTTTCACACTATCACGATGTCTCGACCTGATGGAATGAAACTTGATTTTCAAAACTTTTATTACGCAAATTCAGTGCATACAGGGAATACGTATTATCTAAAAACCTCCCCATATACTACAGTCAAAAGAATTAAAGTTATTTACGATCCTGATGCAAAAACTCTACACTATATTGATCCTAAAGGGTTTAAAGAAATATATGAACAAGTTGATTATAAAACATGGAAAATATCTTCTCGTGCAAATCCACTAGGTATTAAACATCATTACGCATATAAGTCCGGAAAGTTATCAACCGTTACACACTCAAGCGGTCGTAGTTTAATTTTTGGTTATGTTGGAGGTCTCACCATAAAAGATCCCGCAGGAAACGTATATAGTTATAAATTTACAAATCATAGCTTAACTAAAGTTACTTTTCCCGACAGTAATTACAAAGAATATATTTATAATAATTTGGGACAGGTAGCTACCAATTTAGAAAAGATAAATTGGAACGGTAAAAAATACGCTACCTTTAAATACCATAGGAATAATAAAGGGAAATCAACCGCACATGGTATAAATGAAGATATTGATAAATATGAGTTTAATTACTCTACCGTAACTGATGGTTCCGAAACGAAAGATATAACTAGCCTAACCAACCCTCTAGGGCATATAACAAATTACATTTATAAAGATACTGGCAACGGTAAACAACTTGTTTCTGTTGACAGAGAGAGTTCCTATTATTGTTCTGCTTCGAAACATAGGTATACCTACACCAAAAAAGGATATAAAGATGTAGTAACTGACTGGGAGGGAAATAAAACCGATTATGATAAACTTCAAAGTATCACCACAGGGAAAGGCACTCCTGTTGAAAGAAAAGTAATTTATGTATGGGATGATATTTTCCCCACCTTTTACAAAACCATAACTCGATCAGAATCAATTCAAAGCTTTGAATATTACTCTACTGGCCACACTAAAAGTATTACTGTGACAAATACTTCAAATAATGGTGTTCCAAATCAATTACGAAAATACTACTTTAGTTATGTCATTCAACCAAATGGAATTGTTACAAAAACAACCATCAATGGTCCTCGAACTGATGTATCTGACATTACTGTATTAAATTATGACAATAATGAAAATTTAATAAAGGTTACTGATGCAGTAAGTAACAAAACGTACTATCGCGGCTATAACAAATTAGGACAAGTAGGTGAAATTGAATCAGCTAATGGTTTGAAAACCTTCTTTAGTTATAACGCCAGAGGTTGGTTGTTAAGTAAAACAGTCGGAGGAAAAAAATCCAGAAACGTGGTTTTCGGAGGACGAAAGACAAGTTTGGCTTATTGGCCTCATGGTGCAATAAAGCGCATAACCAACCCACGAGATGGCTATATAGAATCGAAACTGGACGATGCGTTGCGAATAAAATCTTGGGTTAATCACAATGACGAAAAACAAGAAATCGCCCTTGATGTGATGGGAAATGTTAACTGGACAACGTTCAAGGATGCTAAGGGTAAACAGCAATTTAAACAAATAAAAGAATATGACGAGCTTGGACGACTAAGAAAAGTTTTAGGACAAAATAGACAAAGTTTACAATATAGTTATACAGGTAACGGTAATGTCGACCATGTTATCGATGCTTATGCTCGCCTGACAGATTATGGTTATAACGCACAAAACGAATTATCCCGTATTGTTGATGGTGATAATAAAATCACCACACGCGCTTTTAATGAACAGGGCGTTTTGGAAAAAGTAACTGATACCCGAAGTCTTTCAACCTTTTATATCCTTGACGGATTTGGACAGATAGTAAAAATTATAAGCCCAGAAACAGGAACAACGACTTTTATTCATGATAATGCGGGTAATGTTATTAAGAAAACGGATGCTAATGGTACCGTCAGTCGTTATAAATATGATCCCTTAAATAGAAATACCTCAGTTGTGACAAAAAATGAAAAACACTCTTTTCAGTATGATACTGGCACTAACGGAAAAGGACATTTAACTAAGGTTGCAAATAGTCATGGTGATAATCAATATTCTTACAATGATTATGGTGAAATAACTCGCCAACAAACTAAAATCAAGGGAAAAACCTACGGTATAAATGGCACTGACCATATAGGCTAAATTAGGGTTACAGTTCAACAATGTTTTCTGTTAATTTACATGAGTTCAAACCT
>JABSOJ010000471.1 GCA_013216005.1 Alteromonadaceae bacterium
AACTTTTTTGCTGCCTGTTAGGAAATATTTATTGATGGTTAGTTACTGATCTTTAGTGTTTTGATTTTTGTTCTTTTAATCACCTATCTTATTTAAGAGAATATCAATTACAACCACAATGTTAAGCACTATCCGCGCCAATAAATATACCTTTTTATTTATCAATTACATGGAAGTATTACAGAGTGTGGTGTTGGCTGGGTCATTCTCTGAGTGTAAAAAATACTGACAGTCTAATTAGCATGTGTTTGTAAAGTATGAAGGATTAACAACGCGGCTTTCTTATTGTTTTATTATACTTATAGGGGTTGTGTGGCGGAAGTGACAAATTTGTAAGGTCGCTATTTAAACAACATTAAAAACAAAGGTTTAAAATGTGTGGGGTCAGGTCTTTTATTTTGCATAACAAATATATATAAAGGCGGACATCCATCTTAAACCTCTAGACTGAATAACCACTAACCAACTGATTAATAGCAACTATATTTATAAAGAATCGTAATTAATTAACAGTGTATGTTTTATAGGAATAAAATAAATTAAAGTTTCGTAAAATTGACAAAATAGAAAAATGTTAAACTCTTTCAACGAACTTAAACGCAAGGGTAATATTTTGTTTGATGTAATATTAGATAGTGAGCTAGAAAACAGATTAGCAGCATTGGCAGAGCGCACACATCGTTCTATAAGTCACCATGCTAAAATCGCATTGGAGCGTTATATTGAACAAGAAGAGGCTAAAGAGCGAGCTGATAGTGAATCACTGTTAAGATGGGAAGCATATAAAGAAGATGGTGAATTTATCAATAATCAATCTGTTATGAATTGGTTGGATACTTGGGGTACTGATCAGGAAACAATACGCACCGAAACCCCACTGATTACTATTTACAACAACAAATTTGTTTGTAAAAATTAATCCATATTTTTAATTTATATCATTCAATAAGTTAAATCCGGCAAACTAAAACTTATGCGTTCGAATAAATTACCCGTGATTCACCTCTATTCAACCGTATTCTTATGCATTCGCATAAATTCACTTCTACTTTCTAATTTTTACGTTACTATTTATGTGTTCGCATAAAAAGGTGATTTGAATGATTATTAAAATACAAAACATTAAACAGCTTGGTGCTGTAGCTAAACCGTAAGACAAAGCCAATCTCTTGACCAAGAAACTGCTGGTTTGTTATCAGGCAATGGCTTAACTTTTATTAGTCAATTTGAGAATGGAAAAGAAACAGTTGAGATTGGCAGAGTGTTCAATTTATTTGAACAGCTTGGCATTGAAGTTGAAGTTAACTTACCACCTAATTTGTCTGAAAAAGCGATTAATAGAATTGAGCAATTGATAAATCATAATAATATTAAACTTAATTAATAGACTTTCTAGGCACTGACCATATAGGCTAAATTAGGGTTACAGTTCAACAATGTTTGCTGTTAATTTACATGAGTTCAAACCTATACAGGCTATGGGCTGTATCAACTTAAACATGATAATAAACAAATATGAAGTGTTACCCGGTTTGATTGGTGCCACTTTCTATGAATTAATTATGTTAAAAAGTATTTTGCTTTTATTGATACTTTAGAGCGATATTTAAAATTGGTGCAACAGACATGTGAAAGCATGACACCACATAACCTTTAGGTCGAGGCAGTGTCCGGTAGTGATGTTCTGAATCTAAGAAAATTGATAAAAATACTCTTGGCGAGGCTCCCTAGTTGGATCCTTTGTTATTTCTAAAGACATTGTCTTTCTTGTTATGTGAGTTTACACCGCTATTTTTTCAAGGGTTTTCATTGCAAAGTACTCTTTACTAGACAGGTCAGCCAAAATATCAGAAGCTTTATTTACAAGGGATTCATCATTGCTTTTTCCTGCGCTATCCAACAACCTTGCCACTTCTGTCCACAACTCAGCAATCACCACAAATTGTTTATGCGCATCATTTATAGAGGGAAGTTTTGTGATAGCGTAGGCTTCTAGAAGAAAGTCACGATACATATTTCTGAAAATAGCTCCACCAGTTCCGGCTTTTTCCATGATCATAGCTGTTGTACAAAACTCATATTCGATATTTGGACTTGTCTTAAACCATTTTTTAATCTCTACACTTGTCTTCAATATGCCTTTATAACCAATATTTTTTATCGGTGGATTTAGGTACTCGGTAACATTATTTAAAATAGCCGTAACAATTGCTTCTGAGAGGTTAAATTTTTGCCCCGTTTTTTGCAATGAGTAAATTAAATTTTTAGCGGACATAGGACCTTTCTCATTCCGTGCTAGCTCAAGGCTTTTTAACGATGTTTTAACCTTGCCTCCATTTGGCTTTGTATCGACCATGTACGCAAAATTGTCATCATAGCCATACATTGCAGCAAAATGCCCAGCAAAGTGCATTTGAACGCCAAAGTACTCCAGATAATAAGAATCTAGCTGTAGACCTATGGCTATATTGTCATCCAATAACGCCTTAGCATTATTCCACGCTTTTTTAACCGACGTTGTTTCTTTAACGTTAAATTCTAATTTTAGGTTTTTAGCTAAATTTTTAGTGAGTGACAGGGGTTTTACTCTACCGCCAATAAAAGGGAAGTCCATTATCTTCATATTCCAGAATATAAAACCCAACCCTTCACCCAAACCGAACATCATGGCTTCAGATAACTCAATGTCCAATTGTCTTAATAAAGTTCCTGATGCTGTTGTTTCACAATGCACCCCGACAAAAGGTTTAAAACTTTGAATTTTCACCTTACTCATTCACTCACATAACAGTATATTATGGAGACTTCTCAGTAATGTCCATCTCATAAATATTATTTTATTCACATTAATATCCCATAATTTCAAAGCATTAGAAACCATAATTTTTTTATTTCTGTCACAACTAGGATATTACTGAGAAGTCTCAGTAATACGCCGACCAAAAATACACGTTAACTCTATTATTTTCATGGTCTTAATGTGATTTATGAACTGGCCGATGCGTGTTACTGAGAAGTCTCAGTAATATGACAGAAACAATGTATTAGAAAATATATGGCAAATAAATTTTGTCTAATGTCTTCAAAGCGCACAGAGAAGTCATAAAATCGAAATCATGAAATGTCAGCTATCGTATCAAAGTGATCATTAAACCGGATGATTTTGAACAACAAGTTAAGACCACTTTGTGGTAAAAGCGACTCTTTTTATAGCTCGCTTTCGCCCCTTAGCGACTTAGAACGTAAATATTGAGTTTGGTGGATTTTAAATTTTTGAACTACATTTTCTTAGTAAGCGTCTTATAAACCACACCTATTAACAAGATCAACGCTGAGGTAAAGTAACATTCCAAGGCAACAGGTGTTCG
>JABSOJ010000472.1 GCA_013216005.1 Alteromonadaceae bacterium
TCCAAAGATCTTCAAACTTTAAAAGCAGCTACACCCCATACGTAATAAGACATGTAGACTTTCCGTTCAGGCACTACGTAGAAAAGATCCTCGATTCAGGTGAGTCATTGCTGGGATTAATCAATGACATTCTCGATTTTTCCAAAATAGAAGCTGGCAAATTAGTGATAGAAAATACTCGTTTTAAGCTGGAGAAATTGTTGCAGCGATCAGTGAACTTAAGTGCCATCAGTGCTCATGCTAAAGGTTTAGAACTGGTGACAGACGTGGATCCCAGAGTTCCTGAAATATTGTTTGGTGATCCGTTGAGGTTGCAGCAGATTATCGTAAATTTAGTGAATAATGCGGTTAAGTTTACCGATAAAGGTACTGTTTGCATCAAAACAGACCTTAAAGAAGAAACCGATAGCCAGATTGTTTTGCAGTATTTTGTGATTGATAGAGGGATCGACATGGATGAAGAGCAACAGGGCAAAGTGTTCCAGCTATTTTCTCAAGCGGATGAATCTGTTACGCGTAAGTATGGCGGAACGGGTTTAGGCTTAACTATTTCCAAACAACTGTGTGAATTGATGGGGGGAGAATTTTGGCTGGAAAGTGAGGTTGGTCAAGGCTCAGCCTTTCATTTTACGCTGATATTCGACAAAATGGATGAGCAAGCCGACGTATTGCCTATAGATAAATACAAAATCGCGCAGCTTAAGGTAATGGTGGTGGATGATACTACCCTATCGCGTACTGTTATTGTTGAACTGCTGGCGGAGTTGGGAATTAAGGCTACTCAGGTTGATTCTGGCGCTGAAGCAATCAACAGAGTGAAACTAGCCATTGATGAGGGTAAGCCTTATGATGTGGTTTTATTGGATTGGCGCATGCCTGAAATGGATGGTATTGAAACGTCTCGTCGAATTTATTCTAATCACCAGAAAGATCCTCCTCATATTTTGATGGTGTCTGCTTATGACAAAGAAGAAGCGAAACGACAACTGGCAGGTACTCAGATCCAGCAGCTTATTGAAAAACCGATTAATAAGTCGGCTCTTGTTGACGCCATCACTAATATGCTAGCAGGCAAAATGATGCCCTTGCTGGCTTCTGACGTTGAAATCTCAGATATCCCTGATCTGTCTTCTTCGCGCATTTTATTAGTTGAGGACAATGCAATTAACCAACAGGTAGCATTGGGTTTTTTAAAAGATACCGGGGTTAAGGTCGAGTGTGCCGAGAATGGGTTGATTGCGCTGCGCAAGTTGCAGGAGGCTGATTATGATCTGGTATTGATGGATATTCAAATGCCGGAAATGGATTAACGGCAACGGGAGAAATCAGAAACCGCTTAAAAATGAAAGAGCTTCCTGTTATTGCCATGACTGCCCACGTCATGCCTGCAGACATCGAAAGAAGCAGACAAGCCGGAATGAATGATCATATCAGCAAACCAATCGATACTGATGCTTTCTATTCTACGCTGGCAAAATATCTGAAAGTAGTCGAAAGGGGACACGGGCAGTCTGGAACCGGCAATGAGATACTTCAGGCTGGATCTGAAATATAACAAAGTACAGCAAATAACAAAGGCAAATTAAAAGATCATGAAATAAAAATACTGCAGCAACTTCAGCAGATTGATGGGCTTTATCCGATTCAGGCGCTGAAAAAAATGAGTGTTCGTACTGATCTTTATTTGAGTTTGATGAAAGGTTTTAACAAAGATCAGCAGGGGCTGGTGGAAAAACTGGAACAATTATATACCAGTGACTCGGGAGATATGCTTTATCTTACTGTGCACTCATTGAAATCTAATGCTGGTTATTTAGGTGCTTATGATTTATCCGAGGCCTGTGGTGAATTTGAAGCTGTGCTGGGAAAAGGCAAAACGGATCTGAAGTTATTGAACAAAGTAACCCGCTTATTAAAACCGCTCTTATTTGGTTTGAAGTTAATTTACGCTGAAACGCCAGTAGCCGACAAGGAGGTATTTTCCTCCTTACGATTAAAACAAGATTTAACGCAATTACTTCCTTTATTGCAGACATCAGACTTTGCAGTAGAAGAGCCATTGTCAGTTTTACAAGACATGTGTATTTCGAGTGACTATGCATCTGTTATTAATGATATTACTCAATATGTGGATGATATTGAATATGAAAAAGCCACTGTGGCTGCGACTCAGTTATTAAAAGAACTTGAAACAGGGGCTTATGATGAATAATCAAAAGGTTTTGATTATTGATGATGAGAAGGCAAATTTAAAGTTTTTGCGTGACATTCTTAAAGATGAGGTTGAAGTGATATTAGCTAAGGACGGTAATCAAGGGATCAAGAAAGCGATTGAATTCAGGCCTGATCTTATTTTGCTGGATGTGGTGATGCCTGTTATGGATGGCTTTGAAGTTATAGAAAAGTTAAAAAAAGAGGCTGAAACGAGTGCAATTCCGGTTATTTTTGTCACCGGAGAGTTAGAAGTAAACAAAGAAGAGCGCGGGCTTAAATTGGGGGCTTGTGATTATATTCAAAAGCCATTCAAGATTGCGATTTTAAAAGCCAGAGTGAGATTACATCTGAAAATGGCCCGCCAGCGGACTATGTTAGCACAATTGGCTAATATTGATCCTTTAACATCGGTTGCTAACCGACGCCGATATAACGAGGTATTTGATATCGAATGGTTATCTGCCTTACGGGAAAAATCTGTCTTCTCACTGGTAATGATTGATATTGATAATTTTAAAGGATTTAACGATTGTTACGGACATGCAGCGGGAGATAGAGCGCTTGAAAAAGTTGCAAATGCTATTTCAGGACAATTAAAGCGGCCCAGAGATTTTGTCGCCCGTTATGGAGGAGAGGAATTTGTCGTCATTTTACCGGATACCTCAACTCAAGGGGCTATCGATATTATGCAGGCGTGTCGTAAAGCCGTTGAAGCTTTGCAGATAAAACATGAAACAGCCCCTGTTATGGTTATCTGACTGTCAGTATGGGAGGGGTAAGTCAGCTTCCAGTCGTTGAATGTTGTCAGGACAGTTTGTTTAAAATAGCGGACGACATGCTATATCAGGCAAAAAAGGAAGGGAAAAATCGAATTAAATGGCAAAACGGTCTGAAGGAAAATGATCTCGAATTATTGCGTGTTTTATTGGTTGATGATGAGAAAGTTTGATCTGGTAAAGCCCTATTTAGCTAAGTTCGCTCTGGTTAGGCTCGATTTGGTTTAGCTATGCCGCACACTTTTTATGTACATTGATAAAGTCACTGAGCGGCATAGTTCCAAGTGGTTTGGGTATATGGTTCAGCAGTTCTCAGTGAAATTAATAACCTGATAAATAAAGGGCTATAGCGGATATTGAAAAATAGTTTTCGCGCTG
>JABSOJ010000473.1 GCA_013216005.1 Alteromonadaceae bacterium
TGCGATACTGTCAATTTTAACTATGTTTTGTTGGTGTTTTCAAATTACCTGAGCAGACTACAGAGGCAAGTTAACTTTTGTTTTTAGCCATTATATTTAATCTTTATCTTTAAATATCGGCGGCAACATGGGTTGTTTTCTTTTATCTCAGTGGAATATCATCTTAAGCTGCCAGCCACGGTATAATTTTGTCACAATAAACAACGCAAATAACTTGGCAACTTACTTAAAATAATTAGTATTATTAGTGTAGAATCAGCAAAGTTGATAAAATTAAAATAATAATTTAGGAGTGAACTTTTGGAATTTTTGTACGAATACGGTCTGTTTTTAGCCAAAACCGTGACTTTTGTTTTAGCTGTGCTAGCTATTGTTATTGGCATTGCTGCATCGGCTATGAAGCAAAAGACCAAAAAGGGTGAATTGGAAATCACCGATTTATCAGAACAATTTCGAGATGTTGAACAAGAAATTATTCATCACCTTTTGTCTAAAGAAGAATTAAAGCAAAAGGAAAAAGAAGATAAAAAAATCGAAAAAGAAAAATCTAAAGCAGATAAAATAGCAGTTAAAAGTGGTAAAGATAAAGATAAAGATAAAGATAAAGAGAAAGAACCACATGTATTTGTCGTCGACTTTAAAGGCAGTATTGACGCGAAAGAAGTTGTTTCTTTACGTGAAGAAATCAGTGCTATTTTGATGGTTGCAACTGAGCAAGATGAAGTTTTTGTTCGTTTAGAAAGTGGTGGAGGCATGGTTCATGGCTATGGTTTGGCTTCATCACAGCTTGATCGTATTCGTCAAGGGAATATTCCTCTCACTATTTCAGTTGATAAAGTTGCAGCAAGCGGTGGTTATATGATGGCTTGTGTTGCTAATAAAATTATTTCAGCTCCATTTGCTATTTTAGGATCAATAGGGGTGATTGCCCAACTTCCTAATTTTAATAAAATTTTGAAAAAAAATGATATTGATTTTGAACAATTTACTGCGGGTGAATTTAAACGTACCGTCACTATGTTCGGCGAAAATACTGACAAAGCCCGTGAAAAGTTTACTGAAGAGATTGAAGCAACTCATGAGTTATTCAAAAGTTTTGTTGTTGAGCATCGTCCGTCTTTAGATATTTCGAAAGTAGCTACCGGTGAACATTGGTTTGGTTTAAAAGCTAAAGAATTAGGATTAGTAGATGATATTCAAACGAGTGATGATTATTTATTTGCTGCCAGTAAAGATAAAAAAATTGTTGAGATCACATATGTTACCCATAAAGGTCTAGCAGAGAAATTTTCAAAGGCTATGTCAATGTCTGTTGAAAGTATATTGGGTAAATTGATACAAAGAAATAAAATATTTCCTAGTTAGTGTCCGTCCTGAAACGGCAGGACTGTAGCAGGCATTCGTTTCGGGAAGATATTATTTTATGTTAGTCGAAAATATTTTTATCTACATTTGATAGAAAAGGGAAATGGTTACTGTGAGTTTATCAAAAACGAATTTTATTCTTATTGGGCCCCTACTGGCCTTTTGTTGTTATTTTTTCCTTATTCAATTAGGTTTGCAAGACAAAGCAGCTATTGCTGCAGCAATAACGACATTGACGGTAATTTGGTGGGTTAGTGAAGCTATTCCAATTCCAGCTACTTCGTTGGTACCATTTGCGTTATTGCCGCTTTTTGGCATTGTTGATCATAAAATAATTGCATCCTCTCTGGGGAGCCACGTTATTTTACTTTTGATGGGTGCTTTTATGTTATCTAAGTCACTTGAAAAAAGTGGTGCCCATGAAAGATTAGCGGTTTATATGGTGCGGTTAGTCGGGATATCTAGTGCAAGACGACTGGTTTTTGGCTTTATGCTTTCGTCTGCAATATTAAGTATGTGGATTTCAAATACTGCCACAACTTTGATCATGTTACCTATCGCATTAGCTATTTTGACTCATGTTGATAATCCTAAACTAAAAGTTGCTCTGATACTTGGTATTGCTTATTCAGCCAGTGTTGGCGGTATAGCTACGCCAATAGGTACGCCGCCAAATGTGATTTTTATGGGGATTTATGAAGAACATACAGGGTTAGAATTCAGTTTTTTCGAGTGGATGACTATTGGTGTACCTGTGGTGTTGATTGCTTTACCCATTATGGCCTTGTGGTTAACACGTAATGTTTCTCTTGATAGTGATATTAAGTTACCTACACTAGGAAAATGGCGTAAAGAAGAAACGCGCACTTTGTTGATTTTTGGCTTAACGGCGTTAGCCTGGATCACCCGTAAAGACCCGTTTGGAGGTTGGAGTACACTGTTTGATGTGCCTTTAGTTGGTGATAGTACGGTAGCGTTAGCAGCGGTAGTCATAATGTTTGTTGTACCCAACGGCAAAGGAGGGCGTATTCTGGATTGGGACACGGCTAAATCTATCCCGTGGGGAATGTTATTATTATTTGCCGGTGGTATTGCTCTTGCTAAAGGATTTGTTGCTTCAGGTTTAAGTGAAATGTTAGGTCAATGGTTAACGTCTTTAGCTAATTTACCTGCAATTTTAATGATCTTAACTATTTGTTTAGTAGTGACATATCTGACAGAGATCACAAGCAATACGGCAACGGCAACATTATTGATGCCAATTCTTGCTGTGGCAGCAAGTTCTTCTGGATATGATCCTAAGGTATTTATGATACCGGCAGCGATGTGTGCGAGTTGTGCTTTCATGTTACCTGTGGCTACGGCGCCTAACGCTATTGCTTACGGCACCGGAGAAATTGAAATAAGAGATATGGTTAAAGAAGGGTTTGTTTTAAGCTTTATTCTTTCCGGTATTATTGGAATGATCTGTTATTACTTTTTACTGTAGTTTTTACTTTTGTTTTTCTTGCGGTTTTTCTAGTAGTAATGGAATAGTAATTGTCGTTATTAATAAAACAAATGGAATACCGTAGGATGGGTTAGCCGAAGGCGTAACCCATCAAAACCCTTTATTTATAACCCATCAAAACATTTGTTTATAATGTAATTAAACAGTTAAACATGCCAAATTGATGGGTTACGCCGTTGGCTAACCCATCCGACAATCTGTATAACACCAATTAACAGCGACATAGCCAGTAAGTTTTGTCCTTTCACAACATATTAATCTCTTAGATTCAACTAATAAGTGCAAGCCATTTTTTGAAAATATCACTTTTTGTTATTACCTCCTAATCGTGGGCTTTTTTCAAAAACAATATAACTGTACACAATATACAATATGTGTTTTGATAGTCTTAATTTAAAATTCCTATGCTAAAGTGAGCTTCCGACAAGATAGCTTGATTTAAGCAACACACCTAAATATCACTATTTATCAGGGATTTTCTACAGCACA
>JABSOJ010000474.1 GCA_013216005.1 Alteromonadaceae bacterium
TTCAAACAGTATGCGACAGCCTTTTCTCATTTTAAATTCACTCAATCAAGTTCATGTCACCATAGTATAGATTATAACCACTTAAAACTAAAGTTATGACGCTTCCAGAGTGTTCTATAAAATGTACTTAATCGATCACATAAATTCACATAACTTCACAAAATTGCACATTAATTTATTTATGCAAAGTAAGAAAATATGATAATATTCGCTAACGATTTCTTTGAGTTGTGACAGTCTATCCTTATAGATAGTAACTGTGTCTTTCTTTATCGAATGTGTTTTTTTTAAGATTATATGGTATTAAAATAATGAAGTTGATTTCTGGCGTATTATTAGCTTGTTCGTTTTTTCAGGCAAGTGCGATGGAGTGTTATGAGGCACCGAAAGATGAACCTCAAACGGATAAAAAACGTTTAGTGATTAAAACTAATCCTATTTTTGACGAATCTGATCCGGATAGTTTCTGGTTGCACTCTTTTGCAAACGCAATACATATTAATACACAAGAGAAAGTTGTTGAGGATCTTTTACCTTTTAGTTTAGACAGTGAATTAACTGAGGAAGATATTGCAGAAGCTGAACGCTTATTACGTGAAGCCCCTTACCTCAGGGATGCCAAAGTCGAACTTATTCCTAATTGTGATTCAGATGATTCTCATACGCTTGCTATTGAAACCTGGGATAACTGGTCGCTTTTACCCAGTGTAAGTTTTGGTCGAAAAGGTGGAGAAAATAAATATTCTTTTGGTTTTAAGGAAGATAACTTTCTAGGATACGGGATTGGTGCCAGTGTTAGATACCGTAAAACTCATGAACGTTCGGGTTATGATTTCGCTTTGTATATGCCACTTAACATTATACCTCATGCAACATTGTTAACTGAGTATGCTGATAATGATGATGGGGCAAAATCACATTTATTGTTGTCGAAACCCTTTTATAGTCTTAATTCAAATTCCATGTATTCCGTTGATATACTTGATGAAGAAAAAGTGGACACAATAGATCAAAATGGCGATTTGGCTTGGGGCTTTGGTCATAAGATCAAATCGATAGAAGTTGTCTATGGCTGGTTAATTAATGATGAGGCAGATAGCCCGTTACGAATTAAAACAGGTATAAAAAAGGAACAACATAAATTTTATGATTTGGATAGTGAATTTCTTGAGATATTACTATCTGAGCGGGATTTTCTTTATCCTTGGATAGGCGTGGAGTATGTGCAGTCTGAGTTTGAAATATTATCAGATGTTTACCTGATAGGTAATCGAGAAGATGTGAACCTGGGCTGGCAACTTGCTTTTAATATGGGGATTGAAACGGAAGATCAAGTCAGTGAATTTTCTTGTGATGTGCATTTTAATGCCTCAGCTTCTAAAGGTAAGCATTGGAATAATACGCTGGTGTTATTTAGTGCATCATCGAATGGGTGCTTGACTGATGGTAAGGCTGAACAATATAAAGTGTCGACGGATGTTGAAGTTTTTTATCGTTTTGCTCCTCAATGGACTTTTTATGGAAGAGCGCATCTGTTAAGTTCAAAAAATCAGTATTTCGATACGCCAGTTGTCCTGGGAGGAGAAACGGGTGTTAGAGGTTATCCTCTCGAATATAAACATGGAGAGCACTTTTTCTCTTCAACGGCTGAGCTAAGATTAAACCCCAATATTGAAATTTATCAGTTGTTTAATGTTGGTTTTGCCGCTTTTGCCGATGTGGGACAAACATATGGTGATACTGTTGTTGAAAATCAGATTGATTCAGCTATTGCCAGTGCAGGGATTGGAACCAGGATATACTCATCTCGTTCCAGTAATGCAAATGTGGTACACGTGGATATCATCCGACCATTAGTATCAGGTGAGAATGTCGATGAATGGCAATGGCGGGTGATGGTAAAGCGTACCCTTTAATTGCCTGGAATATTTTCAGAGAAAATACGTTTAATTTTTTGTTTTCACGGATATGCTACAGGTAATACTTAGATTCAAATAATAAGCGCCCGACAAGTGAGAAAACTTCCGGGCATAACTTTGAGGTACTGATGACATGAATATCAAAGGATCTTAAAATAAATAGCACGATTTAAATCAATATTGGCAGACCACGGGTCATCTTTTGTGGCCCTGTAAATATTTTGGCACTGGCAGACGTTCTACATTGAACATTTCATGCGTTCGTTATTTATGAATAGATAGCTTTGATTTCTTCTCCTTCGATCTAATACCAATTAGCATAAAGAACTGGTCATTTTTAGATGGTCTAAATATCCAATAACTGCGTTGTTTTCAATCCAAATAGCCAGCTATTTTTTCATCATTCAGTGATACCGAAAATATCGGTTGATTAATATTTGCCAACCAAATACTCTTATCAAATCACCTATATCAAAACTATAATATCTCTATTATACCAATCGTTTGTTGAGCATATAAGATATTATGTTTATTCAGACTTACATCTTGTCCCTCATTTTCTCTCGTTATACCTAGGGAATCCCTCTTGAAGCCCTTTATTCTAGCGGAGTCTAAAAATATTAATTATTACTTTGTGACAAAAGTAGAGTGGTGTTTTTGAAATATTTACATCAGACTAGAAGATTGTGAGCTTCCGACAAGATAGCGTGACTTAACAGATTTCTTTAAAGAAGGCCCTTTATTAAAATTTTCCACAGCAAAACATGACCTAGACAATATGTCTAAGTCAGATGCTTCATGTGATTTCAGTTGGGAATTAACTGTTATCCAGATAATTCCAAGGGAGATAATTTTCAGGATTTGCGATTACATTTTCTCGTTCACGTTGCAGTAAGTTAAAGTAATTGAAAACATTAACACCCGCTTTCCCTGCTGTTGCAATGATTGAAGTTATCACGTCACTGATACTGGCACCTGATAACGTTTTGTAGAACATCGCATTTTTTCGATTTCTAATCTTCAGTTTTAATTGCGCTTCCATGGCATTGTTATCCAATTTCGCTCCTTCAAGTCGGCAGAAGCTCGTTAATTCATGGTAGTGTTTTTTGAAATAGCTAATCGCTTGACCTAAACCGCTATTTTCTTCAACGGTATTATTGTCCAGGTGTTCACTACCCCAGTCTTTGATTTCGTCCATTATGGGTAGTGAGTGTGTTTTATGATAGGCAAGCCTATCCGCATCCGTCATATTTTGGCTTTGTGTTTCTTCATCAAAACTCCAGATTTGGCTATATCGCTCAAGCACATATTCAACTTCTTCGCTGAAATGGCTCAGTACATCATAGAATTGTCGTCTTGCATGAGCATTGCAGAAACATAAGAAGGTGATAACTTTTGATGGCTTGTTACTTGGCAAAGCGTCACACATCAATAG
>JABSOJ010000475.1 GCA_013216005.1 Alteromonadaceae bacterium
TTACAGTGCGTTTAACAACGATGAGATCAAAAAGTAAAATAGAAGAAGAATTTTTATTCGCGGATAGCATTGAATTGTAATTTGCAAAAGAACGCATTAGTGTTTGTCCGCAATAGACATCCGTTTCGTGATGGACACTAATCATGTAAAAGGGAAATTTAGATGTTCAGAAGTATAATTTTTGTCGCAGTTGCTACATTCTCGTTTATTTTTAATATTCAGGCTGTTGAATTACCTTTGAATGAAGACAAGGCTAATGTGTTTAACGCTAAACAATGGCTATCAATTTCAAGTAAAACGAGTGAGTTTGACAAGAAGATAAACAGTAAAGCAAGTAAAAAGCGATCATTCATTATTAACTATGATTTGTTGGCTGCTCGTTTAACTCATGTGGATTCGGTGATAATCAGTTTGCCTATACCTGATGGAAGTTTTGCGGATTTTCAATTGACCTATTCTCCTGTTATGGCTCTGGAATTGGCCGAAAAACACCCATTAAGTAGAACCTTCAGTGGTTATCAGGTTAACAAACCGCAAAATAATGGCCGGTTTGATATCAGCCCGCACGGGTTTCACGCTGTGTTCAATAATGATGGTGATACGGTGTATATTGACCCTAGCTATAGAGAAAATAATCGTCAATATCACAGTTACTTTCGTAAAGATGCGCAACCATTAAACATTCAAGCTTTAGGTAATAGGTTGCCACCTCGACAATATCATTTGAATAAGTCAAATAAGCTAGGAGCAATTAGCTTATTACAAAAAACCACCCCAGTTGTCACTGATATCACTACTTATCGAATTGCCATTGCTACAACAGGGGAATATAGCCAATATCATGGCGGAACAAAAGAAAGTACTTTGGCAGCACTCGTTACGCTAGTAAACCGGTTAAACGAGGTTTATGGACGTGAATTATCAATACAATTCAGCTTGGTTGTAAATAACGATGATATTATTTTTACAGATGCTGAATTAGATCCTTTTGATAATACCGATAATGATATTGACGTTATCAGTGGAGTGATCAGTAACGCTATTGGTAAGGATAATTTTGATATTGGACATGTCGTTGGCACAGGTGGGGGTGGTTTAGCTGGATTGGGAGTGGTTTGTTCTATATTTAAGGCGGAAGGTTTAACGGGAAGTCCAACACCGACAAATGATACTTTTTATATTGATTATGTTGCACACGAAATTGGTCATCAATTTGGTGCAAATCATACTTTTAATGGTGTTTCCGGTGCTTGCGAAGATAACCGGATAAGCAATAATGCATATGAGCCCGGCAGTGGTTCTACAATTATGGGTTATGCTGGTATTTGCGGACAGCAAGATTTACAAAGTTTTTCTGATGAGTATTTTTACATACATTCGATTGACCAGATTCAGGAAAATATAAGTCAGGGTACTGGCAATACCTGCGGTGCACGAATAGCAAAGACAAACCAGACGCCTAGTGTTGATGCAGGTATTGATTATGTTATTCCGGCTCGTACACCTTTTGAATTGACCGGAGAAGCAACTGATCCTGAAAACAATGGGTTAACTTATACCTGGCAACAATATGATTTAGGAGCAGAGACTGGCAGTGTAACAGAAGATGCAGCAGATGATGGTGCCCGTCCCTTGTTTAGGGTTTTTAATCCTGAATCCACCCCAAATAGAATTTTTCCCAAGATATCAGATATTTTAAATAACCAACAAACTCACGGTGAAGTTTTACCTACAACTTCCAGAGAGATGAATTTTAGATTAGTGGTAAGAGATACGCAGGGCAACCTGGCTGATGATGCGATGAAAGTTACTGTAGTTGAAAATGAAGAAGGTTTTAATGTTACCGAACCAGCTGAGGGGATTCAGTGGAATGGCTTTCAACAGACGGTAACATGGCATCCCGCGAATACGGAACAGGCACCCATATCTTGCACCAAAGTTGATATTTTTCTTTCAACAGATTCCGGTAATAATTTCTCTCAAACATTAGCTGACAATGTTGATAATAACGGTTCATATTTGGTTAGTTTATCTAAATTGAACACTGATCGAGCACGAATAAAAATACAATGCGCTAATAATATATTCTTCGCGATAAATACGGGGGATTATACGATTAACTCGGAAGGGCCTCCGGTTGCTCCTGAATTTACAGGGCAAATTGAATTACAACTCAACGAAGATCAAAGTTTGGTATTACAAGTTGATAATTTTACTTTTGCAGATGCTTTAGTTGTAGACAATTTACAAATTAATGACGGTGATAACTATCAGGTGAATGGTTTGATAATCACTCCTACAGCTAATTTTAACGGTCAATTAAACGTAACGCTTACCGCCAGTAACCAAGAACTGATAAGTGATCCTTTTACAGCATTGATCACTGTTTTACCTGTTAACGATGAGCCAATTGCTGTTGACGATTCAATTACTGTTGAACAAGATTCATCGAGTAATGTTATTGATGTTATTGCAAATGATAGCGATATTGATCTGGATACTTTAACGTTAGCATCGGTAACTTACACTGGCACAGGTAATGCTGTTATCAATGAAAATAAAGTTGTTTATACACCTGCAACGGGGTTTAGTGGGAATGAATCATTAAGTTACCGTGTAAATGATGGTTCCGGCGGAATAGCTACAGCCAGTTTGAGTATTACTGTTGAAGCTAAGGTTGTCCAAGAACCAGAGCCAACTGATCCAAATGGAGGCTCATCTACAGGAAGTAGTTCGTCTTCTGGTGGCAGTATGTGGTTTTTAATTGTTTTATTATCTATTTTATCCGGGGTGAGATTAAATTTTTATTCACCTAATAAATTCAGCGGTAAAATAATCCATTTAAAAGGAATTAAATTATGAGGTTTATTTCTTCAGTTAAGGGTTTAGTTGTTGGCTTAGCAAGTGTATTAGCTAGTGTTGTACTGATTTTCGGTTGTAATGAAAAAGAAGGTAATGATGTTAAGGAAACTGGTGTGTCTGAGGATGCTCGTCTTGAAAATGCATTAAAGCAAGCAAAGTTACAGCAAGATTACCGATTATTTGCTTTAAAAGGTAGACGTGTTACTTTGCCGGGTATCGAAAATAAGCAAATGGAAAATGCTAAATTAGCTTGTGGTATCAAGTACCTTAAAAATACGGGGGATGTTTTGGAAAATGAGCAAGACAGAGAACGTCGTCGTCTGGATTTTCAATTCGCCGAAGAATTTAATCAAATAGTATACCCTTTGTGTTTAAAAGAAAAAGAACAGAGCTGATATAGCTGATATAACGAATATAACTAGTGCCTGAACGGAAAGTCTACATGTCTTATTACGTATGGGGTGTAGCTGCTTTTAAAGTTTGAAGATCTT
>JABSOJ010000476.1 GCA_013216005.1 Alteromonadaceae bacterium
CCATATAGGCTAAATTAGGGTTACAGTTCAACAATGTTTTCTGTTAATTTACATGAGTTCAAACCTAAACAGGCTCTGGACTGTATCAACTTAAACATGATAATACACAAATATGAACTGTTACCCGGTTTGATTGGTGCCACGTTAAAGTATTTGGGTGCCGCTTATTTAATTTATTTAGCTATAAAAATTGCTTTTGGACCAAACAAAACAGCCCAACACAAAGAGCCTGAATTGCTGAACTTCAAACAAGGAATTTTCTTACAGTTTATTAATCCTAAATCTATGATGATGGTTTTATCCTGTATTACCGCATTTAGCTTGCCCGGTGATCTATATACTTTTTCAGTGATTCAGGCGTTTATCGTATTTACCTTTATCGGGACTTTCAGCAATACTGGCTGGTTATTATTTGGCGTTGCCATTAACCGGTTACTTTCAACTGAGAAATCACAATTGATTTTCAATCGTTCACTAGCGGTATTAACACTAGTTGCAGTTGCACTACTCTTTTCTTAAGCTGCTATTTGCTAAAAAAAGAGTAAAAAGTTAAGAACTTTCAGGACATAACATTCCATATTTTACCTGATTACCTGACTATCCGGCTACATGATTACGAGAAATATATGAACACCCCAAAAATACACTTTGACGAAATTAAAATTAGTAACAGCAATAATGAAATGCAACTAGACGTGATCTATAACTTTCTCAAAGATTCATATTGGGCAAAAGATATCCCCAAAGAATTTGTTGAAAAATCTATCGAAAATTCATTATGTTTTGGTGCCTTTATTAGGCTTCCATTCAGTGTTTGTGTTACCCAACAACACTGAGGCGGATTGGTTTCCACATAGATTGTCTATTCACCCCGCCAGCGCTATTTATAAAATAACCAACGGTCGTATTTTTTTTGATGTACCTGCCTGGTACAAACAAGATCCTTATGGCAATGAACCATCTTCGGGCCGTTGCGGTTTATGTATTGCAGTTTTCTCACCCATTCACACAGGTAGTCCTATTGACGATGTAATTTCTCGTCAAGAATTACGCACATCAGGTAAAAAAGTACTAGAAAGCCAAGAGGTAACATCATGAACAAAACATTGATTAAAGATAAAAGACTAACAGCAAATTTATAAGAGAAACAAAACCAGACACCCACCCTATTATGCATTAAGTTATTTGAGGAAAGATAATGAAAGAAAGAAATATGAAAGATGTATTTATGTTGCCCGTTGGCTCATATAACTGCGAAATGCACGAAGATATTCTCAACAGGGGCAGAAAAATAATAGGTAAATTTGATAAGGAACCTCAGGCTATAGCAGCTGCTCAGGCCATCAACAGCCACGACAATTTAGTTTCAATGCTTAAATCAGCTATCAAAACAATTCAAGATTATACGGATACGCCAGAAGAGCCACCCAGCGACGAAAACAAAGAATTTTTATTATCAGCAGAATTAACGTTAGCCGCAGCAAACGATCCACAATTTCAAAAATTAGAAATTAAAAAGCCAAGAACTGAGTATTTGCAGTGGTGTAAAGAAATAGCTGCAGAGCATTTAAACAAAGATGATTACCTTAAAGCCTGGGAGTCAATGGTTACCAACTTAAGCAAGCATCATGGAACCAGAGGACATATGAATATAGATATTGGAGTGATGAACATGATTAATGGGGTACTCGATAATACTCCTGATATGCGACATTTTATTGATGGTTTTAGTTAGGTGGTTTTTTATAAAAGCACCATGAATATTAAATCAATGAAAAATGTACGGAACTGAGATGAGAACACTAAAACCACAAGACTATTTAGATGAAGTTTACCCTGATGCTGGTATAAGCACTAAAACGGTTATCAATTGGATAAAAGCAGGTAAAATACGAGGTAAACAAACCCTGACCGGAAGGTGGCTAGTGTTGGTAAATGATAATGAAACATCTAAAGTCAATGAACTGGTTCAAATGATGGAAGCATCAGGGATATAAAATGCCGCGTAAAAAGAAATTTGAAAATCGACATTTTCCAATAGGATTAACAAAAGTAAAAGTGAGAGGCATTAGTCGCTTACGCTACCGTAAACCTAATGGCAAAGATTTTCTATTTCCTATTGGCACAATTGAGATTGAAGCCATCGAAGCGGCGATCATATTTAATAAAAAGCATAGAAATCCTACTATAAACCTTTTATTGGCTGACGAACCTTGTAGTAAACCTTTAAAACATTGGACAAACATAATAATTGAACGAGTACGAAAAGAAGAACTAGACGCAAAAAAAATAGTCGAACGGGTTTTCAATACCTTTTGTCTTGATATTAAGCGGTTAGAAACATTACACGGTGAAGTACTAACTAAAGAGATTAACTTAAACCATGTTAATTCTTACCTTGAAACCTATACTGAAGGGAAATCAAGCAACGTGTACAACGCTAAAATATCTTTTCTGAAAAAAATATTTTCCTACTTGCTGGACGATGGTGCAATGACCTTCAACCCTGCGAGCAATAAAAAGAAAAAACCAAAACCAGTTAAGGAACGAATAAGACTTAGCATTGAAAATTATAATCAGTTATTAAATCATGCACCTCTTTGGCTAAATATTGCAATGCGCTTATCTTTACAAACAACTCACGCTGTTAATGAAATAAGCGTCGCAAAATATAAAGATTGCAAGTGGTATGATAAACCGATTGTGGAAAATAATTTACTTGTTTTCGGTGTACTGAGAATACGCCGTCAAAAAGTACTAAAAAAAGAAGCCTCAAGGGTTGAGATCCCTATCACACAACAAATCAAAGAAATTATTGATGATTCTCGCAAAGACAATCTTGTATCTCCTTACATTGTTCATCAGTTAAAAGCTCGAAATACAGCTCTAGCCATAGGATTAACTCACCACACACAATTAAGGACAGCGACCATTTCAGAATGTTTTTCTGAACTGAGGGATAAATTAAGCTTTTACGACACAATGGATAAAACCAAACGCCCTACTTTTCACGAAATACGATCCCTATCTATTCACATGTACAAAAAAGCAGGAATTGACCCTCAAGAACGCGCTGCCCATACAGACGCAAAAACAACTAAAAAATATGATGAAGGACATGTTCATTGGGTAAAAATTCTAGCGGCTGAATTGGTTGTTTGACCTTCTTGGTTGGAGATGTTCTCTAAGTAAGATAAGCAATCTAAACCCAAAATATCTATCAAATTTTGATATTTTGTTAACTTTATTTTGCGAACAATTAGGTCAGGAATTACCACAAAGCGGTCTTAATTTATTGTCTAAAATCATCCAATATAATGACTACTTAGATACGATAGCGGACGTTCC
>JABSOJ010000477.1 GCA_013216005.1 Alteromonadaceae bacterium
ACCGTTACGCCACTACTTACGCACGCCTACTTAGATAAAAAAAGGCTAACACTAGCAGAGCTAAAAGCTACTGCTAGTGTACCTATTTATCTAAAACAAAGCGCGTTGCGGACAGAGGCTGGTTTTTATGAAAACTCCTTTATTTTCAGAGTGTTAGTTGATGTTTACGGCAGCCATAAAGGTGAAGAAAGGATCTTGCCCGAACGGGTAGAAAGAACAAAGGGGGATAAATTAAACGATAAATTTGTTACTCCTGGTACTAAGGTGAAAGAAGGGTTTACCCCTTTCGGCTTTACCATTGACCAAATACCTCATTTAAAAAAATATCTGGTTGTTATGGGCCTTGCTGATGGTTACCGACTACATCAAGCTACTGGGTTACCCGTTTTTTGCGGTGTCGGTGAAAATAATATCCCTGCGCTTTGTGAAGCAATTAGAGCCGTCAATAAACACGGTAAATGCATTGTCGCTGCTGATAACGATTTAGCGGGAATTACTGCCGCACATAAATCTAATTGTCATTTTATAATCCCAAAAAATGAAAACGATTGGTCTGATATTTATCAAGAATACGGGTTGCATGCTTTAAAACAACAAGCAAATAATGTTCAAAACCCCCTCCCTTTGTTTCCCGATATAAATTATCCCTTTTATCAACCAAGACAAACAGTCAAAGACGAACTGGGAAAAATGATAAATTCATTGGGACGCTGTAAAGACCTTGCCAGTGCCACATCATTAGCCATGTCTCTTTTTGAAAAATACGAATTTCGGATGCCATTTGAAGTTGATTGCCAAAAATTTACAGAAGCACTGATTGTTGCCTGTAAATATAATTTTCATGTGAACAACTTAAAACAAATACAAAGCTTAATTAACTTTAGAATTGATAAACGTGAATCTAAATCTCTGGCCCTGACTAATTTTCATTACAAAACGGTTAACCGAAAACACAATGTTATTCGTCTTAATGGCTTACCTAATTTAAAACAATCCGATTTTAAAGGCGTTATTTTGTTTAGGGCATGGAAAGCCATCGGCAAAACCAGTGCTATTGCTGCGCCCTTTATCGAAGCCGCGCAAAACAATGGCCTAGCTTTAGCCATGTGTCACCGCATGAGTTTAACCGCTGAAATGTGCAGACAATTACAACTAACACATTACAAAGAAAAATCACTTTCCATGATGGACGTTTTAGGCTTAGGTACCTGTGTTCCTTCCATCACTAAAGAAAAATTTCAACACTTTATTGATAATGTTGACTATGTGTTTATTGATGAAATTGCACAAGTCTTAACGTTTTTACGCTCGAAAAAATGTAGCTCCGGGCAAGGTAAATCTTTAAAAACGAATGCTGATGTTTATCAAAAATTAAAACAGATTGTTAAAAATGCCAAATGTGTTTTGGGCGTTGATGCGGAACTGAACGATATGGTGATTGATTTTCTTGAAGGTTGTCGCCCTGATGAAGCTTTTACTATTTATGACATCAATGAGAAATATAACAAAGAAACGCCTAAAAACTTCAAAAAAGCCAATCGTTATAAAGCTAACCGATGTAACGTTAATTACGTGGCTGGTAAACAATCCCTTTCAACTGGTTATGGCGACATATTATCAAAAGTACGTGCTGATCAAAATTTATGGATCTCGCTTGAATCCTGTGACCGAACAACCGCATTAGCCAAACTAATTTTAGATCACAAACCTGATACCAAAATATTAGTGATCAACAGTAAAACAAAAGGTAATAAGGACGTTTTGGCATTCCAAAAAAATGCCGATAAAGAATCATTAAAATATCAGGTTATTATTCATTCTCCTGTGATCTCTTCCGGTATTTCTGTTCGTCATAAAAAGAGACCTCCACATTTTCACCATACTTATTTTATTGGTGGGGGATTCGCTATAACCCCTAGCGATGCATCACAAATGTTGGCCCGAGTACGTTACGTTAAAAACTACACCGTCATTCTAATTCCTAACAATACCAAGCCACAAGTTAGAGATTCACGATCAACGATTATTGGTAAAGAACAAGCTGCTTTCTTTGAAATGATGGAAGGGAGTAATACCGAAGCTGATAACGAAATAAGAACAGCTTTCTTTAAAATAATAGAAAATAAAAACGCCAATGGTTTCAAAAAAATAATTACTCAACCTAACGTAGAAACGGATCTCAAAAGTCCTGAAGATAATACCTTTCAATTTTCCTCTGAATTTGACAAATTCTGCGCAAAACTAGAAGAAAATGAATCCACCGCTAAGGCCGATTTTTCCGCTGGTTTACTTTGGTTACTCAAAGAAGAGGGTCACACCATTAAACCCCTTGTTGGTGAATTTGAAGACATTGATCGCGAACTCAAAGAGGCGAAGGAACAAGCCAAGGACCAGTTTAATCAACATTTAGTCGCAGCACCCGACATTGATAGCGTTGAATACCATCAATTAAAAATTAACAGCGAACGAAGCTGGTTAGAAACTTGTAAATATCTAAAATATTATATTAAAGACATGATGAATCTAAATAACCTTACGATCGAAGATTTAGAGCTTTGGGATGATGGACGTATTTTGTCTAAATTACGTCGATATTCCGCCTGCTACCACCAAACGGCATTTACCGAAAAAGAAAACATCGAACATTTATCCCATCGCAATTTTTCTAAAGCACGTGTTTGGGGTTACCAATATATTTTCCGGGATATCGATATTTCTGGAAAAACACGTATTAGCCAAGATGATGCTGAAGAAATTATTACACGTGTAATACAACACCGCTATTTATTAGCTGAAATAGGTATTGTCCCCCAAAAATTTGGCGCTTTTAGAAAAGAAAATGATCCTTTTCGCATGACTAAAACACCAATGAAAGATGTACACGCAATATTCAGACTTATGGGCTTAGGGTTAGATAGAAAAAGTAACGGTCACAGACTATATAGCCAAAACGATTACGCTTTAAAACTAGATAAAATGCAAGAAAATGAAGACCTGTGCCAAGAAATTGATTTCAGCAGATTGGGGGGGTATTCACTAAATAGTACTACAACAAATGCTGAACTGGATGCCGAAAACTGGAAAGAAATTAGAAAAATGACGCGTAAACTGGTTCAGATGTTTGATAATGACATTGACCCCGCCATCGCCTACTTAAATAAAGCATGTGACAAGCACGAATTTGATAGAGAGAACGTCGAAATCAGACTGTTTTTTGCAGAAATTGAGCGAATGGCTGGATAGGTCAGTTCAAATTTTAGTAAACGGAAAGGAAGTAGTGATGTATCAATTTAATGATGCTGAGAAGATCAAAGATTTTATAAATCAAATTGACGATATTGAAAGA
>JABSOJ010000046.1 GCA_013216005.1 Alteromonadaceae bacterium
AAAATCTTCGTTTTTAAAAATAGCTCGAAGAGCATATGTAGTAACACTTTCAGGGGTTTCCGTTCAGGCACTAAGTAACAATCTCAAGGGAATGTTAAACAGATTAGTGAGGACTACGAAGCCATTATTGATTTTAACCGGCAAGATTAATTAATGTTTATGCTGATTGTTAAAAAGCATGCTAATCAATCTTTACCAGCCAATAACATACTTACTTTTAGAGCCGAGCAGTTGTTTGAGCATTTTGGCAAGAGCGAGCGTTGCTAACACCACAAAAACCGTTTTCAACAAAATCATCAAGATGCCAAGCGAGGGGCCGCTGTCGATATATTGATTGACCATTTGAACAACGAAAAAATGTAGAAAATAGAGTGAAAAACTTGCTTTCGTTATCTGGGCAAAGATGCCTGTTTGATCTTTGATGAAATGTAACTTATTTAACAGGCCGATGATAAAGAAACAGACCAGTACTTTCTGAATGACTAAAAGATCAAAACCTTGAAATTCAAAAATATTTTTCTTCGCTAACATCCTGAATTTTTCATAAAAATGAAGCTGCACCACGGACAACAATAGAATACCGGCCCCGACAAACCATAATTTATTATCAAAATAATGCAGCAGTTTATCTTTATTGAGGGAAACAATAGCCCCCAACAGATATAAATGTGAATAATAGACCACAGAATGGAGAGGTGACATTTGACGCCAGGGTTTATAGCCTGTCATAGCGATCACAAGCAAGAGCAGAAACACCCCGATTAACGACTTCATCGGCAACTTTAATATGAGGATAAAAACTGGCGACAGTAGAAACATTATAGTGATAAATGGAATATACCAATAGGGAGCCTGCGCTTTACCGTATAGAAAAACTTTACCATATAATATCGCTTGCTCAGATAAGGTATCAGCTTGGCCAAATACTCGTTCCCAGAAAAGCACATCTTGTATTAAGGGTAAAAATACCAAACAGAGCACGGACAAGACTAGATAGGCAATGAATACTCTTTTGAATTTTTTGATCAAAAACGTTTTATAATGAAAATCCTGTACAAAGACGTGATGAAAAAAGAAACCCGATATAAAGACAAATAAATTACTGCCACCAGAGACAAGCGTGATAAAGAGTTTCTCGTAATAAGGATGATTACCCCAAGGCTGAATTGAATGATCCAAGATGATTAATATAATGGCAACAGCTCGGAATTTATCAAATACTTCTAATCTCATTAAGCTAGCCCTCGAGTCTGCGATCTATTAAATTTGTGAATATTGGGTTGGTACCAAAATATCTTTAGTTTTGGATGACACTGTGCCTTTGTATTTCACTATATTTCTTAAGCGAGTCCATTCTGGGTGTACTTTAAATTTCGCCCAGCAAGCCTGAGAGACTTCTTCGCTTGAGGCCGATGTCATATACATCATGTTGGGTCCATCATCTCCGATCAGCAATTCACCGTAAAATACGGGATTGAGCCCAACATCCTGCATGACAAAAATCTCGCCCTGATTAAATTGTTCAATTTTAAGGGCTGTTTTTTCTTCGGTATCGCCTTGATATACGCGTAATTCTAAAATACGGGGTTCTTTTTGCGCTGATTGTGGTGGCAATTTTAGAACCGGCATGCCAGTGACAGCTTTATGGAGCTTACTTTCGATACGTGTGAAGATAGGCTTTCTAAAAGGAACCGAAAAATAATCAGCAGCTTGAGCCTGGTATGCTTTATCATCAGCAAGCTCCGGGTTGACGCCGGCAAAGTCATCCAGACTTTTATAAGGGATCAGCATATACAGTGTGTGGTCATTCGGATCATGCTTATGAGTGAAAACACCAATCCGGTCGATACCCATACGGCCAAGAGCAGGAATAAGTGCCTTCTCAAGATAGTGGCTAACGGCTGCTTTTTTTTCTCTGCTTACTGTTTTGTAGGCACGCCACTCATAATATTCTTGAGAGCTATGGCTATCAGGATTCTTTGCACCGGCAACTGATTGCACACCCAAAGCTGCACCAAGGGCAACAGAGCTTTTTAGAAAATTTCTGCGTTCATTTAAATGAGCCATACCGCCCTCCCAATCATCTATTCAATTAAGTTACTCAACCAAGCTACTTTCAACCTAGCCTTTACGTACAGCCCATTCGTCTGCGGATATCTGTCCATCAGAATTCTTGTCTAAACGCTCATGGGTTTTTGTTCTTCTGGCAATCCATTCAGGTTTTGAAGCATCTTTGTTAGTCCCTATCCATTCTTGTAAGCTGAGCATGTCATCATTATTTTTATCCCTTGAGGTAAATTCCTTATCAGCTGCGACAGCAGTCATAGAAGTGGCAAAAATTGCTGCGATTATTATTATTTTTTTCATGGTTTTTTCCTTCTCTGGTTTATGTTCTGGTTTCAGTTCTGATTAATCTTTTATCTATTTTTTCTTTTCTCTTAAAATAGATTTTTGGCTTATTGGCAAAGCGAAATAGTTAATAGTCGCATCATGGGTCAGTACCGTCATTCTTGACGATACTGACAAGGCCTATTTTAGAAAGCTAACGCTGCCACTCCCTGTACACGTTTTGAATTTCTCTGCTGCAACCAGGTCAATAAGTCACTTCTTAACTCAAGGGCTTTCTCGACATTGTTTGCTTGTTTATTAGGGTTACGTCCAATTAAGTTGTTCATTTCATGTGGATCAGTATTGAGATCATATAAAACACTGACTATAGATGAGTCCTTACTATATGGCACCATTAGCTTCCAGCCGTTTTTCACTACCATGTAGTTAGGTTGACTTGGCCCATTATAATCCCATTCGGTAACAACATATTCGCCATGTTCTTTATCTGTGCCTTCAATCAAACCACGTAAACTCTTGCCATCTGATGGGTGTTGTCCCATGTTAAGATAATCCAAAATAGTTGAAAATAAATCTAAAGTCGAAACACTCCCCTCCACTTCAATGTTTTGTTTGATTGCTTGAGGTAATCTAACTAATAAAGGAATATGTGCTGATTCTTCATAGAAGACGTTTTTTTCGCGCATACCATGTGCACCTAACATTTCGCCATGATCACTGGTAAAGATAATTAAGGTTTTCTCCGTTAAGTTATGCTCATCTAACTTAGCGAAAATTTTCCCCATCCAATCATCTAATTCGTGGATTAAGGCGTAATAGGCTGCCGTCATGTGTTGCACTTTAGCTGGGTCTCGATAATCAGTTAAATTCTTACGGCCATTCGCACCTATGTACGGCGAATTTTCCATAGTGTCGGCAATGCTTGCAGGAACAGGCATATCTTCAGCTTTGTACATGCTGGCGTATGGTTCTACCGGTAACATAGGGGCATGAGGGAAATGTAAATTCAATTGAATACTGAAAGGTTTATCTTTTAACCGTTCAATGGCGTTAATGACTTGCTTTGACTGAAAGGCGGTAAAACTGTGCTCAGCAGGAATAACTGAAACACCGTGTAAATCAGGCTGTCTAAGTTGGAATTCGCGCCTGTCACTTCTATGATAAGGCTTGCCATATCTCTTATCCATCGGACTTTTCGTATACGAACGTTCAGTTAGCGGATCCCAGCCCTGCCCTGCTTTAGGTTGAACCATTGGCACGTTGGCATTCAAATAGTCTATATACATGAACTTTTGTCCACCCTGTAAAAATATAGATCGACCTTTTTCAGAAGCCAGTACCGGGTTTTTATATACCTTAGTGTGCTTGGTCATACTATGCCATTTGCCATAGTATTCAGCGTGATAACCCTGATTAGTTAATATTTCATCAAAAGTCGGCTGCGTCATCACTTCGGTTTTATTATACTCATAGGTTTTTTCGTTGGTATTAACCCCGGTATTTTCAGCGGTATGGCCTGTTAGCACTGCTGAACGGGCCGGTCCACAAACAGCTACAGTTGTGTAGGCATTATTGAAAGCAACACCTTCTCTGGCTAACTTGTCAATATTTGGTGTTTGTAGAACAGTGTTACCTGCTCGGCTCATCGCATCAAAGCGCATTTGATCAACCATAATAAAAAGCAAATTATACTTATTATTTTCGCTTGTTTTTACTGTATTACCTGCTACCTCATTGGTCGAATTACACGCAACTAATGAACAAGCCAGCACAGTAAAAACTGAGCATAAAAAAGGCTTAACTATCTTCATTTAAATCCTACTCCTAACTATTTATTACTATTTTTATTAAATGATTCAACGACACGCCGGAAGTTATCACACGATTGAGCTTACATAAGTGTTATTGAGTTAATTCTCCGAAAGGGCGTCCTTCAAAGGTATTTAACCATTTAGATAATTTAGTCTTTAACGGCTTCTCTATTTCCGGGCTTTGTCCGTAAATGTTAATATTCTCTTCTGGATCTGTGGCCAAGTTATACAATTGATCCGGTTCAAAATAATGTGGGTTCTTAGCAGAGGCGTAATGGCCTAAATGACTATTACGAGAGATATAAGGAAAATCTAATAATGGCGCGCCTTTTTTAAATGGTTGAAATTTTCCACCTTTATCTATTTTATTCTGAATTTTTTCGGGATACCTAACCGCAATATATTTCCACTCTTTGGTTTTAACCGCTCGACTATATCCAAACTCACTGTATACGACATCTCTCACCGTTATATTTTTACCGTCAAGCACCTCTTTAAAACTAACACCATCGATTTCAAATTCTGGCAACATTTCGACACCAGCAATATCAAGTAGCGTAGGGACAAGATCTATATTCGCTAATAAGCCATCATATTTTGATCCTGGCGCAATTGTGCCCGGCCATAACATAATGAATGGTACCTTCATGCCGTAATCATGAAGGGTGGCTTTACCATGGCGGTACGAACCATGATCCGAGGCGAAAATAATCAGCGTATCTTCTTCAAGCTTAAGCTCTTTGATTTTATCTATAATCGCACCCACACCGTCGTCTAACCAAAGCGCATGTGCCATATTTTCCTTACGGCCGGCTTTTTTATTGCGCATTAATACATCGTTCCTGGAAGGTAGCTCTGAAAAACCTGCTTCAACAAATCCCTCACCAGTCATACGAGGATCGGCTTTTAAAGAGAATTGATTATTTTTAGGAGTTGGTCCATGGTGCAATGTAGTTGAGAAATACAAGTAAAATGGACCATCTTTAGATTGCTCAATAAACTCAAAGGCTTTATGTACAGACCAGTCTAGATTATGAACGTTTAATGTCTCGTTATATAATTCTCTTAAGTTAGCACCGTAAACGCCATCAACATAATCAAATCCGTAGGGTTTAATTGCCTCAACCCACTTTTGATGATTTCTTTGCATCTTAGCGTTCACCTGCGGATCTTGCGGATCTGCCTTTTTAGCATACTGCTCCATGGGTGATTTTGGCCCATGCTTCAACCACTGGTGATTGACTACGTGTGACTTACCTACGAAACCTGTTTTGTAGCCATTTTGTTGTAGAATCTTGGCTATATTCGAGCGATCGGGTTGAAGTTCAACATTGTTTTCCACTCGAGTTTGACTGCCTTTAGGATGAATTTTCATAAAGGAATCACTTTGAGCCTGACCCGGATACCGACCGGTCAAGAAACTGTATCGAGAAGGCGAACAAACCGTTGAAGTAACGTTGAAATCAGATAAGTAAAGCCCTTCTTCGGCCATTTTATTCAGCCTGGGGGTATGAACATCTCCGCCAAGAAAATTCAATGAATCCCAACTTAAATCATCGGTTAAAATGAATATAATGTTGGGCTTTTTTATCGGATCTTTTGCGCTATCTTTTGCAAAAGCTGAAGGCGTTACCAACACCAACAATGTTAAAATTCTTAAAAACATAAACCCCTCTAATTCCTTTATGACTGACTTTTATAAATGTTATAAATCGATACTACCACGAAAATGTCACCGATAACATATCTAATATAATCTATAGGAAATTTAGTGGTTTCACTATAAAAAAAATGATTATACGGCATTTATTCCAGGTTGAGATTAAACCCTAAAACACCCATTCAGTGAGTGATGTGGCCTGATTATCAACCTGCAGATTAGCTTGAGATAGAGCCTAAAGTTCTGCTCTATAAACATAGAAGGGAATTATAAATAGTGAGATCACTGAGATAAAGAAAGTAACACACCAGATGCTAGCTTTTTGATCTGGTGCGGTATTTAAGATTCAATGATAATTGATCTGATCATCTAAATTAAAACGCTCAATTAATGGTTTTCTATCGTTAGTTTTTTATCAAGTTGATCTAAAGCGAATGCATAAGCACCTATAGCGATAGCTTTGCTGCAACCCAATTTGCTCTTAGCAATAAAAACTTTATGACTCGGTTCATATTCTACCATGCGATCAGAAAAAGGGACCTTAACTTCTACCGATTTAGGTTGAGTAAATGCAGCATAGTCTTCATGATTTGTTAGTAACGATATCTGATGTTTAACTCTGGGTGTTCCATCAGAAAAGCTACTGCAAAGAACTTTCATAAGCTCGGGCATATATAAAGATTCTGCACCATGGATACCACTACCGATCACCACTGAGCTGTCAAATAGATTAATAAGATTAGCAATCGAATTCCCTAAATGTTGGCCAAAAGTAGCAAAAGCTGACTTTGCAGCTAAATGATTGCTATGCGCTGAATCGTTTGCTATTCGCAGAACTTCATTTATCTTTATATCCCGCTTGGGTTCATCAGATAAATGTTCATAGTATTCGTTGATAATACCGCGGTAACTGATTTTAGTTTCTGTATTATTTGTGGGAGATAAAGAATTTGAGGTATTCCAAATTTCCGCAGCGAGGTTATTGTCACCCGATAGCAATTCTCTGTTATGAACAACACCTGCACCAAAGCCTATACCTATAGTGATGCCGACCAAGTTTCGATACCGTTTGTCAATATTTTGTTCAGCCAACACCTGATTAACTTCACTTAACGCGCCTCCCACGGCTTCGCCATAGGTAAATAAATCACCATCATTACGTATGTATACTGGGACCTCAAACCTATCTTCAAGCATAGGTCCAAGCGCAACGCCGCCTTGAAACGCAGGAAAGTTACCTAAATCACCAATTATGCCACGCTCGTAATCTGAAGGACCCGGAAACGCGAAACTAATGGCATCAGGTTTACAATCGAGTGATGTTAACACGGTCTCAAAGCCCTTAATGATGTTTTCTAAACATAAATCCAAATCGTCAGTACTTGCCGGTAATACGATAGGAAGTACCACTTCACGTCCTCCTTTCATCGCACTAAATACAAAATTACTGTTGCCTGCATCAAGCGTCATGACAACGCGGTTATCAAAAAATATGCTCATATGTATACTTTAAATACCTTTTCCTGGTTACATCTTAATATAGTCTTCTGACCTAGATTTTAGGGTTTCATTGTCCGATCTTATTTTAGCCAAACACGTAGAAAACATAAACTCATGGCTCCTCAATATTAAACTGATTAGCCCAACCCTAGGCTGTCGAAAACTCGTGCTTTTGGGGATATTCAATTTACCAGTTTTTGACTTTACAAAGTATGATGTTTACTATTTATTGGATTTACGTAATTGTGCTGAAATTTAATATTTAGTGGCAAAATGCTATTTTCATTAATATCTTGTTACATCTAACGGGATAAATAGCATATTATTCCGTCAATTTAGGATCTAAATGTAACAACAATCAAAATTCCAACAATATTAAAAAAGCCAAAAATATAAACGGTAAATTGGTTGAAAATGGTCATATTTCGACAGCCTAGCCCAACCCCCATTTGTTTTACCACATTACAAATCAAAACAATATAGCAAACTGTATGTGCATATAATTATACAAAGTAAAAACGACCGTTTCATGTATTCACAAAACATACATGTCACTCTGTCGCTAGTGATATAAAACTTATATAAGCAAGTTACCATGTTTTTTATTTATGTTACATACCCCAAAAAAAATGATTTCACAACCAACCCTAACAGACTATTTTGAATAATTGTGCTTATTAAACTATTTTTATGAATAAGTAAACTCAATGACAACAACTACCCTGTAAGAATGCCAATGAGTTTGAAACATAATAAAAGCCTATAGAAATACTAAAATCTCTTGAACCTCTGTTGAATAATAGCCAGTATCATCTAGTAGGAAATTGAATGTTTTGATGATTATTCGGTTTATTTAGCATGGTCTTAATTTGACTCGTTAACCATAAGTAGTGATCAGAAGGGTTGCCTTTATAAGTCAAAAATGGAACCTTACCTATCGGTGGATTGTTACTCACTTTAAATATTGAAGTCGCTTCATCAACTTCATCAAACATAGCGATATAAACCATGTCTACCCCTACTTGTTTGGACGCGACAGCTTGTGACCAGAAAAATTTACCATTGTTGCGAGGGATCTGTTCAAATACCCCTTCTTGGTTGCGGCTGTTCATCAGGTTGAACCAACTGAATCCAGCAAACATTACCGGTAAATAGGTTTTGCCCAGCATATCGAGTTTTCGCTTATCGGGTATTAACATGTCGTTTAAAACCCTAGTTTTGACATCTTCCGAATTAGAGTAACGCCCCACAGACCATGGACTTATAATATCGGCTTGCTTAACCAGTTCATGTAACTGCTGGTCACCAGTAGTATCGCTACCTAAGGTTCGCCAGTTATAAGGAATACCTAGCATAACTGAAAAGTCCCCCAACTGAGCTTCGTCTTTCAGTGCAGTTACTAAACGTTGGATCTCTGTTAATGTATACTTTCTCTCTTTAAAACCCGCCCCCCAAATGCTGATCAAGGGTTTACCATTATGTTTTATATAATATTTGTCGTTAGTAAAATCTTGTTTAAGTAATTCCTTCAAATCTGGAATAAGAATTTTGTCTATGTCACCTTTTTTTAAGCCAGAGATGTCATACATCAAAGCCCAACCAACTTTATTCTTTAATGACGCCTGTCTGACATTATTCAGTACTTTGTTTAAAAACTTTTTATTGCGATTATCCTTTCTATTTTTCAAACCAACAGGAAAACGCTGAAGAAATGCCCCATCTATTTTATATTCTGACATCCATTTAAAATGTCGATTAACTGTTTCAGGGTGCGCAGAGCTAAATAACTGAGCAACTGTGCCATCTTTATGTTTGAAGCCGGTATCAAATTTTTCGGCTTCAGTAAATTCGCTCAAATCAGGCCACATTTCAAAGGTTATACGGCGTTTATCATGGATAACACCGCTCGATCTTGCAAACTCATATTTGTCTCTACTGGTATAATGGCGAAAACCCATGTTCATGCCATCGCCTTCAGCACCAAACCAGCCTTGATAGCCAACATACACTTTTGTATCGGTCGCCCAACAAGTTATCGACGAACAGCAAACAATGAGGAAAACCAATCTTATAAAATTATTAACCATATACTTTCTCTTTAATCTCTGTTGTGACCGCGCTGCCAGCACTGCCATTATCACGTTTTATACTCAAACAACTTCAAAACTCTTGAGTATATACAGGTGTATCCTTGTCATTTTCACCAAGGTCATTAATCAAACCTTTGTTACTTGGGTAAACTGGGTGAACCAATCTGTGAAATATGTTTGCTATAAGAGCTTTTAACCACTTTATCTAGCACACTTTTTAGCATCGAAGCGATTTCAGGATATTTCCGAGCAACGTTACTTGACTCTGCCTTGTCCATAACTAAGTTGTATAGCTCAACTTCACCCTTAGTTTGAGGACCTACCTTGGTGTAGTATTCGTTGGAAATATATTTCCACTCACCATATCTAATTGATTTGGTGCCTTTCACATCGCGATTTACCAGCAACTTCCTGCCCCCTTCTTCTGCTCCTGGTTCTTTTAACGCATTAGCGAAACTCACACCATCAGGCGCTACGCTTTGGGGTATAGAATCTCCCAATAAAGAGACCAAGGTCGGAAAAACATCCAAAGTACTAATCAGTGAGTTCGACGTTTCTTTTTTAGCGAGTTGCTTAGGCCAGGACACAATAAAAGGCACCTGTAGGCCGCCTTCATAAATAGTGTGTTTATCACCTCGAAGGTTTTCGCCATTGTATTTAAAACCCATATCATACGCCACACGCTCTGGCCAATCTTTACCATCGTGGTAAGGCTTAGCAGGCAGGTCTCCGCCATTGTCACTGGTAAATATAAAAATGGTATTTTCGAGTTTTCCTAAATACGCTAACGCCTCCAAAATACGTCCAACAGAGTGATCTGTTTCATGTATAAAGTCGCCATATGGCCCAACACCGCTAGTGCCTTTCATTTTTTCAGAAGGTCTGATAGGGTGATGTACAGCAGCTGCCGCGTAATACAAAAGAAACGGTTTATCTTTACGTTTATTGATCCACTCAATAGCTTTAGACGTTGTATACTCCATAACATTTTCGGTGATCCGCTGTGGCGCATCATAGCCAGTATATTCGTTACCATACCAACTTTTACCATATCCCTTGATTTTGTTACTCTTCAAGCCATATATGGCATCATTTTCAATGTATACCTTATGAATGTCATCCAAGTTATTGGGTACAGCAAAATGATAATCAAAACCTATATCGTTTGGCCCTGGGCTTAATTTACCCAATAAATTTTTAAATGGTTTTGAGGTGTAACCCAAATGCCACTTCCCTACATGAGCGGTGTCATAGCCTTTATTTTTAAACCATGACGCTACAGTGACTTTTCCTGGTTTAATGAGCATAGAACCTTTGCTATTGACTACACCTTTTTTTAGACCTGTTCGCCAAGAATATTCACCAGTTAACATTGCATATCTCGTTGGCGAGCATACCGACGCAGTTGCAAATGCGTTACTAAAATTAATGCCATCATTAGCTAAGCGATTAATATTAGGGGTGCGAACAAATTTTTTCGCTGCGCCGTTTGCATTGATACTGCCGTAACCAAGGTCATCAGCCATAAATATCACCACATTAGGCTGGTTATTAGCCCTTGAGTCGGTGTTTGTTATGGTTTTTGCTATAGACAAGAAAGAGGTGCCTAGGGCAACTGCCATTAAACCTAGTTGAGTCATCTTCATAAAGGTATCATTTTCCTAAAATTCTTGAATCGGTAAATAAGTATCAATTCATAACGTGGTGCTTTCCATTAGAAAAGTGACTATCGTTAATAGACAGGCAATCGTTTCTATATATCAAAATTGCTCGTTACGATTCTGTTTAAGTATAAATGTAACGCATAACATTTACAATAAAAACAATTAATCTTTTATTTATACTCGCATGATAAATCTCATTTACATTGATTTAATTATGAATAATATCAGTTATTTAAAACACCAAGACAAACTGATTATCAAGTACTTATCGGTAATTATCATTTCAATAAATTTCTTTAATAGCATTTCCTATTAAACTAAGCGTCGTTACCAACCTGACAATCATAAACAATATAGTTGACCATCTGTTAATTCTAGCATATCATCAAACCACATGTCATCGGTAACATAACAACAAACAGTACTAAACTGTTAACAAAAATCCGCTGGCGAAATTAGATAATGTATAATAAGTCAATAACTTAAAGGTGAATTGTCAATCATGAGAAAAATTACGGGCCTTTTAAATGCCGTGTTCGCGTTAACTTTAATCGTTAGCTGTTCAGAAGCCACAAAAGAATCAAGTGCGTCCAATGATTCAAGTGCGTCTAATACATCAAATAAATCTAATTTGAAATTTGTTGACCCCTTTATTGGCACAGGTGGTCACGGGCATACCTACCCAGGTCCTACTATGCCTTTTGGTATGGTGCAATTAAGTCCGGATAACCCTACTGCTGGTTGGGATTGGAGCTCAGGCTATCATCATTCTGATAATACAATAGTTGGTTTTAGCCACACCCATCTCTCAGGAACCGGTGTCGGCGACCTATTAGATATCTTAGTTTTGCCATTTCGAGGCGAGTACAAAGATCATCCTAAAGATGAAAAAGGTCGTCTATTCACACAATTTAGCCATGACAAAGAATCAGCTGAACCTGGTTATTACACCGTTGAACTACCAGACGAACAAGTTAAAGCTGAGCTAACTGTCACCCAGCGTACAGGTATACACCGCTATACTTATCAAGGTGATGCTGCAGCCAAGCTATTCTTTGATTTGGGATATCACAAAAATGCCGATCATCCAGTAATGACCTTTTTCCGCATAGACAATGACAAAAAAATTAGTGGTTACCGCGTTTCAAGTGGCTGGGCAAAATTACAACCTATTTATTTTACTGCTGAGTTTAATCAGCCATTTACCCATCAACTTTACGATAACGGCAAGCCAGTTAAAGGCCACAACCTTAAAGCTCGTTTAGGTCAAGCAGAGTTAAACTTCGGTAACCTCAACGGCAAAACACTGGTTGCTAAAGTAGGTATTTCTTATACTGGTATTGAAGCCGCTGACGAAAATTTACAATCCGAAGTTAAAGACTTTGATTTTGATTTAGTTAAAACGAAGGCCCAGGAAGCATGGCAACAACAACTAAATACCATTGATATTGTCCAAGGTACTGAAATTGATAAAAAGATTTTTTACACCGCCCTTTACCATTCATCAATGGCGCCACAAACATTTAGTGATGTTAACGGAAACTTTTATGGCGGCGATGGTGCCACACATACTTCTGATGGATATGATCGCTATACCCTATTCTCTTTGTGGGATACCTTCAGGTCTTTACAACCACTTCTGACCATCACTAACCCTGATCGCATTGACGACATGGCAAAATCAATGATGGGCTTTTATGAAGAAACTGGCTTACTTCCTTCATGGGAATTTGTCGGTAACGAAACCGATGTCATGATTGGTTACCATGCCGTTCCAGTTCTGGTTGATGCTTACCTCAAAGGCTTAACAGACATCGATGGCCATAAATTACTTGAGGCAGTGAAAACCTCTGCTATGCAAGATAAATTTGGTATCGACTTTTACCGCGAATATGAATACATTCCGTCAGATAAAGAAGTTGAAGCCGTGTCTAAAACGCTTGAATACGCCTTTAACGACTGGACTATCGCGCAACTTGCTAAAGAGTTAGGTGAAGAGGAAGATTACCAACTGTTTATCAAACGCTCACAATATTATCGTAACCTATACGATCATACTACCGGCTTTATGCGCGGTAAACTCAGCGATGGTTCTTGGGTTACACCATTTAATCCATCACACGTTAATCATCGTAAAAACGATTACACCGAAGCCAATGCATGGCAATACACCTGGTTCTTCCTACATGATATCCCAGGTTTCATGGAGTTCATGGGTGGTGAAGAGCAATTTATTTCACAACTAGATGAATTGTTTGCTACTGAAGTCAAAATGGAAGGTAACGTATCTTCTGACATTAGCGGTTTGATTGGCCAATATGTACATGGAAACGAACCTTGTCACCATATTGCTTACTTGTATTTTTACACCTCGCAAAAGAGAAAAGGTGAAGATTGGATCAAAACCATCCGTGAAACTATGTATAAAGCCGATATAGATGGTTTAGCTGGCAACGACGATGTTGGCCAAATGTCTTCTTGGTACGTGATGAGTGCACTCGGCTTTTATCCCGTTAACCCTGCAAGTGGCGAGTTTGTTTTGGGCACACCACTATTTGAAGAAGTGTCAATTCCTGTCGCTAATAGCAAAAGCTTAACGATTAAAAAACTTGGCAATGGCTACGTCAGTCACATTACCCTTAATGGTAAAAAGTTAGGTAGAACCATTTCTTACCAGCAGTTAATGCAAGGTGGCGAATTGGTATTCACATTAGAACCATAATCAGTATGGGGCTGGCAAAGTAAAACGGCCCCGACTTTTAGTTAAATAAATAATCTTAAATTAAAAAAAGAGTCATTATGAGCAGCATAAAAAAATCAGAAGCCTATCCAGGTTCGAGTAATATAACCAAGGCGCAAGCATACCCGATTTTCTTATCGTTTTTATGTATGGGCTTTGGAGATGTGGTTGGTCCGTTAACTAGCCAATTGCAAGCCGATTATCAGTTATCCAACATGAGTGCTGGCTTGGTCACTTTCATGGGGTTTATCATGTTTGGGCTACTGTCCATTCCCATGAGTATTTATCAATCACACAAAGGTAAAAAACACGTACTTAAACTTGGACTAATGATCGCATTGGTTGGATTAATGGTCCCTATGGTGTCTAACTTTGAGTCATTTCCACTGATTTTGCTAGGACTATTGTGCTTAGGTACCGGAGCAACACTGTTGCAAGTATCCGGTAATCCAATCATGCAATCTGTATCACCTCAGGGCAAATATGCCAGTTACTTGTCTTATGGCCAATTTATCAAAGCAATAGGGTCTTTATCCGGAGCCTTAATCCCGCTAGTAGCCACCATGTTTTGGGGCCTTGACTGGAAATTACTTTTCCCAATATATTCAGTAATAATTCTTATAACCATCGTTTACTTGCATTTTACTAAGATAAATGAAGCAACCGACAAATCAAGTGAAAAACCAGCGAGCTTCGCATCTTGTATGAGCGCACTTGCCACACCTAAAATTGCATTAATGGTATTGGGTATTTTCTTTTATGTTGGTGCAGAAGTCACCATGAGCTCTAGACTACCAACGTTTTTAGAGCATGCCTTCCAATTTGATATTAAAGAATTTGGTTTATGGGGCACTTTATTTTTCTTCTTATCCCTAATGGTTGGCCGTTTTATTGGTGGTATGGTGCTTTCTCGAGTATCACCTAGCCGTTTCCTTGTTGTATCTTCTGTTATCTCATTAATCGGTATTTTGGGTTTGTTTTTTGCACCAAACACACTCGTTGGTTTCATTGTCATAGGGCTTATTGGCCTTGGTTTTTCCAACATATTCCCGTTAATATTTTCGATGACAATTGAAAGTTTCCCTGAAAAATCGAATGAAATCTCAGGCTTAATGGTTACCGCTATTATTGGTGGTGCCATTATGCCGGTCTTGTTCGGTTTTATCGCCGACAGTTTTGGCTTTATGAGTGGCTTCTTCGTTTGTTTTGCGAGTTTCCTCTATATCCTGTTCCTGTCTTTTACCGCAAAAAAAGGATAATTTAGTAATGAATATTTATGATGACAATCGTATTATCATGACCTTAGACGCAGGTGGCACTAACTTTGTCTTTGCCGCTATTCAAGCAGGCAAAAACATAGGAAAGCCATTTAGCCAACCTGCAAACGGTGATTGTTTAGACACTTGTTTATCTGGCATTATTGGTGGGTTTGACCGCTTAAAAAAATCATTGACTACTGCCCCTAAAGCAATATCTTTCGCCTTTCCAGGGCCTGCGGATTATAAAAACGGCGTGATCGGCGATTTAGCCAACTTACCCGCATTTCGTGGCGGCATAGCACTTGGCTCATACTTAGAAGCGCACTTCAACGTGCCGGTTTATATCAGAAATGATGGTGATTTATACGCTTATGGCGAAGCACTTGGCGGAATATTGCCAACAATAAATCAGGAACTAAAAGACAAGGGCAAAACAAAGCAATATCAAAACCTTATAGGGGTTACCTTAGGAACTGGCCTAGGTGCCGGTATTGTGCAAAATGGTAAGCTGCTCTCTGGCGATAATGGCTTGGCAGGTGAAATTTGGAATACACCCAACTCTATTTCGCCCCACCAAAATGCAGAAGAAGGCGTAAGTACCCGCGCCATTATTAAGTCTTTTGAAAGCAACGAAAATGTTACCGAATACAATTTAAAACCCGCAGAAATTTGTGAAATTGCTATGGACGACAGCCATCCAGACTGTAAACAAGCCAAACAAGCTTTTATCGACTTTGGTACCCATCTGGGTGATGCGCTGGCAAACTTGATAATGTTGTACGACACCTCGATTATTTTAGGCGGCGGAATTGTAGCAGCAAAATCATTGTTCATGCCTGCTGCCATGAAAGTCCTCAAAGGTAAATTTGCTAACGGGCAAGACCGTATTATTCAAAGTCTTTACTATATTGATGATGCAGAACAAAAAGCCGAACTACTCGGTATTTCACCTAGCGTAGTCAGTGCTCCGGGCACCACGTTAAAAGTTGAATATAACAATTCCGCTGCTCTATTTATTGCCACCAGTACAATAGGTTGTAGCGAAGCGGTCTCACATGGTGCCTATGCATTCGCACTAAGCCAACTAGATCAAGCGGGTAAATAACGTGTACCCGCTGAAATTTGAACCAATCCCATTACCAAAAATCTGGGGTGGTGAAATTCTCAACCAAACTTATGGGAAAAATGATCCCGATCCAATCGGTGAATTACTGCTGATATCAGGCCTTAAAGGTCAAGAGTCCGTTGTCAGTAACGGAAAATTGAAAGGTCTAACATTAAATTCATTAACAGATAGCTATAAAGAGAAACTATTAGGCGAGAAAAACTACGCAACATTCAAAAATGAATTTCCACTGTTAATTAAGATTATCGATTCCGCCGATGACTTGTCGATTCAAGTACACCCAGATGACAAACTTGCAAAACAATGGCACGACGGCAACGGAAAATCTGAAATGTGGTATATCATTGATACTAAAGATGAAAATACATCACTGATTTCAGGGTTTAGTCGTGTTACCTCAGAAGACGAATTCAAATCCCATTATGAATCAGGTCAACTAATGGAATTGATGAACTCAATAAAAATAGCAGCTGGGGATGTTTATTACATTCCAGCGGGCAAAGTTCATTCTATAGGTAAAGGCGTCCTGATTGCTGAAATTCAGCAACCATCCGATATAACCTACCGGATTTATGACTTTGATAGAAAAGACAAAAATGGCAATTCTCGTGAACTTCACCATGAACTTGCTTATAAAGCGATGAATTACACAGATTGTGACACGGGTTTGCAAAACTCTAGTTCGGAAGGCTTTAGTTTAAACGACTCTAGTTTGACAGCTAATGTAATCCATAACACTAAAGTTCAGCTAGTTGCCAATGAATATTTTGTCACCAATAAAATTTCTATTGAACAAGAGTATATCGCTGACTATGAAAGTTTTGATTCTTTCGTCGTACTGTTGGCTACAGAAGGCAGTTGTGAATTCCAATACCGTGGTAACTCCTACTCGTTAAGCAGATTCGAGTCAATATTAATACCGGCAACAGTTGATAAGTTGCGGATAAAAAATACCAATGGAGGTACTTGCAAATTACTAGAAATATACGTTTAAGCTCATATTCAATAACGACTGTGAGCGTTTTAATAATCAATAACTATAAACAAAACATAAACAAAAACGTTATGGGGAACTTATGATGAAAATTGAAATTAACAAAGTATTTAATGAACAAGCGAAAAGAACGCTGTTAGCAAGTCTATTAGCGGTTAGTACACTCGGTTTATCGGGTTGTGACCTTTTGGACCAAGAGAGTCCTGTTGAAGATTTTCAAGAACAACCTGATACAAAGGCGCCAGTTATTAGCTTGACGGGTGGTGCAATTGAGTTACTTGTTGGTGATAGTTATGTCGATCCGGGCGTTAGTGCTCAGGATAATATAGATGGTGATATATCAACTAATGTGGTTATTTCAGATACCCTTGATATGTCAACAGCGGGTACTTATACCCTTACCTACAATGTTGCCGATGCTGCTGGTAATCCTGCAGAGCAATTAAGCCGTTCAGTGGTCGTGTTAGTTGATACTGATGGCGACAGAGTGGGTGATATTTACGATGCTTTTCCAGCGGATGTTGCTGCCAGTATAGACACGGATAATGATGGTTCGCCAGACAGCTGGAATGAAGGCAGCACTGCTGAAGATTCCACTACAGGCCTTATGCTTGATGTTTTCCCAAGTGATCCCTTAGAAACAATGGATAGTGATGGTGATGGTGTTGGTGATAATAGCGATGCTTTCCCTAATGATCCCATTAAAAGCGCACCTGATGTAGCTGAAGTAGCTGTAGCTGATGCACTCTTAGCCATTACTGATGCCGCACTAAAAACTTGTTTAGAAACGACTATCGCCACAGGAGATGGTACTAACGCGTACACAAACGTTTCGCAACTAACAAGTCTTGACTGTTCTGGCACTCAAAATGGCAACTTAGGTAAAATATTAATCGATGCCAATGACCCTGGCATCACAACCTTAGCAGGACTCGATGGTTTTACTGCGATAACCTCTGTGAAAATGAGCTATAACATCGGATTGACTGATATCAGTGCGTTGTCATCGTTAGACTTGAAAGTGTTAAAACTAGATTGGACAGCAATCAACAATGATGCGCTTGAGGTTATAGCTAATCTGACTAACCTAACAGTACTCAACCTCAACGGTGCCTATCTTATTAAAGATGGTGTCAGAGCAACAGAAGTGCTGGCAACGTTAGAGAAAATGGAAGAAATTTTTGTCCTGATTGTTGGCTCTGATGTCTATGGCAGTGATGGTAATACTAAAAAGATTACCCAACTTCAAGATGGCAAGCTAGGCGACTTTAGTTATGTCGCTAATATGCCTAAGTTGAAAATTTTTATCAGTAATGGTCATGAATATGTCCAAGGTATTGAGGGTCTTAATTCCACACCTTTGGTAAATAACATCAACTTAAATAATGTAAAATGGAAAGCCAACGTGGACTTATCGCCATTGATGACGTTTGACAAAGCCGGGCTGAATGTGCTCTTCCTACAAGGCGGAACAACAACGCCTATTTGTGACACAATATTCGATGTTGTCCAACACTTCGCACCTGATGGTGTAGATGCACGCGATAGAGCTAGTTATGGAGGTGCTAACAATGACGACATGTTACTTGCTCCCCCTGCTACCAACAGGTTTATTAGGCTAGACAACGTATGTCTAAACACGCTTTAACCAGCGATTTCGGTAACAAGGCTATTTAACTGACGTTCCGCACATAAAGCTGAGATTTAAAATCTGAGTTGATTTTCAGTAAAAATGGCATCAGATTTTAAAT
>JABSOJ010000478.1 GCA_013216005.1 Alteromonadaceae bacterium
GATTATCTTCCCCTTAGTCAGGGTGATCCCACTATCTTTCAAGTAGGCGGGTTTGCCAGCTTTGCTGGGCAAACACAAAAAAAGCAGCGATAATCGCTGCTTTTTCATTTTATATGTTTTGTAGACAAACTTATTTAAGCGAAGACATATGTTGCATTAAAGCAGCGATATCTTCATCGTCCAATTTAGCAGCAATATCACGCATTATACTGCCTTTATCATTAGCACGAACACCACTGCGGAATTCTTCAAGTTGCTCTTTTAAATAGGCTGAATTTTGACTGCCAAGCGCAGGAAAACCTGCCAGAGCCATGCCTTTTCCATCATTACCGTGACAAGAAGCACAAGCTGTAATACCTCGTTCAGCATCACCACCTAAATATAGTTTTTCGCCTGCGGCATTAGCACTACCATTACCAACAGAAATACTTTGTGATGAGAAATAAGCTGCTAAATCAAGCATATCTTGGTCAGATAACGCCATAACCATACCGCCCATTACAGCATCAGCACGGCCTTCTTTACCACCGGACATAGCACCTAATTTAAAATCAGCTAATTGTTTAGCCATATAAGCTGCACTTTGACCAGCAAGCTTCGGATAAATAGGTACCAGACTATTACCATCTGCACCATGACAAGCAGCACACATTGCTGACTTAGCCTTACCTGCTTCAGCATTACCTTCTGCTGCTACAGCACTGTTAAGTAGGCCTAAACCTAATACTAGCGATATGATAACTTTTTTCATTGAAATTACTCTCTGCTGCTCATTGATTTTAATATGCGCAACATACTACACGATCTCTAGCTATTTGCTCAATAAAAAAAGCAGCAATAAATGCTGCTTTTTCATTAAGTTCAAAGAACTACTCTTTATTACCCTTTATCTGCACCTTATACTCAAGATACGTTGACGGCAAAGCGTAACAATTTTACTTTAACGAAGACATAAATTGGCTTAATGCCGCAACATCATCTTTCTTTAATCTCTTAGCAATAGAGCGCATCATGCCATTTTTATCATTAGCACGCGTTTTTTTACTGAATTGATTCAATTGAGCCGCAAGATATTCTACATGTTGACCAGCAACAGCAGGGAAGCCAGCTTTAGGCATGCCATTACCTTTAACGCCATGACAAGATACACACGCAGTGATACCACGGGCAGCATCTCCACCAAAATACAACTTACGGCCAAGCTCATTATCACTACCATTTCCTGCTGATACTTTTTGTGCCGCAAAATAACTACCTAACTCAAGCATATCTTGCTCTGACAACGCCATTACCATGCCAGCCATAACAGCATCACTTCGTCCTTCTTGTCCATTTGACGATGCGCCAACTTTAAAATCAACTAACTGTTTTGCAATATAACGGGCACTTTGACCAGCTAACTTAGGATAAGCAGCAACTAATGAATTACCATCCGCACTATGACAAGCTGCACAAGCGGCAGCTTTTGCTTTACCTGCAATAGCATTTTCAGATAATGCCGAAGGAGCAGCTGGTCTTCTGGCTTTTACATTGGCAACGGCTTTCGTATCAGTAAAGTATGCCCCAATATTTTTTATTTCATTATCAGACAAAGCTGCGGCGAACTGATTCATCGCCGGATCTTTACGGTTACCCGCTTTAAAACTATGTAATTGCTTTTCAATGTAAACTGAATGTTGTTTTGCCAAATTAGGGTAAATTAATACTTCGCTACGCCATTCTTTACCATGACAATTTACACAAGCGGCAATGCTACGTGATGGATCACCCAACTCGTATATACTCTTACCTGCTGCAGCATCCGGCACAAATTTTGTTACTGCTGCCACTACATTACCTGAAGCAGAAGTGTCAGAAGCATCCGAGGATTTTTCAACTGTTCGGGATTGGCTGGCAAAAAACGCCCCTAAATCAGCCATGTCTTGATTTGATAATCCAGCGGCCATCGGCGCCATCATCGCATCAGTTCTATTGCCATCTTTAAAGCTTTTTAATTGCTTTGCAATATAATCAGCGTGTTGACCAGCAAGGTTAGGAAAATTAGGACTTGCGCTTAAACCATTAGCACCATGACAAGCCGCACACATACCTGATTTAGCCTTACCCGCTTCAATATTACCTTCAGCTGCCATGACAGTATTTATCAGGCCCGATACTAACAATAAAGAAAAAATAATTTTTTTCATGGAATTGCTCTCTGCTTCGCTTTTTTCAAATACAGAACGCCAGAATACACAACGGCAAGCATTTGATTATTTAAATGATGAAAAAGTGGCAGCATTTTACACGAAACAAGGCTTAGTGAAATAACTCAAATTAAAAAAATCGCTGAAAACCAATAGAATTACATGTTTAATGGCTAAAAAAAGATATAATAGCCTTTTCGAGTTTAAAATTGGATAGCACTTTGTCATCTACAGCAATACATTTACAGAAAGCGACTTTCACCATAAGCGCCCCGGATATTCGTCGTTTACCTGAAGATAGTGGCATAGAAGTCGCGTTCGCTGGTCGTTCAAATGCCGGAAAATCAAGTGCTTTAAATACCCTGACCAATCAAAAAGGTTTAGCACGCACCAGTAAAACACCAGGTCGTACTCAACTAATTAATGTTTTCGAAATAGCCGAAAATAAACGCTTAATTGATTTACCCGGTTATGGCTTTGCCAAAGTTCCTTTAGAAATGAAGAAGAAATGGCAAAAAGCATTAGGTGAATATTTAGAAAAACGTGAGTGTTTAAAGGGTTTAGTCATATTAATGGATATTCGTCATCCGTTAAAAGACTTAGATCTGGATCTTATTCACTGGGCAGTTGATAGCGATTTACCCGTCCTGGCACTGTTAACCAAATGCGATAAACTGTCTCAAGGTAAACGCAGCACTGAAGTTTTGAAAGTTAAAAAAGAATTGAGCCTGCTCAATGCCGATATAAAAGTACAAGCATTTTCATCTTTAAAAAGAACGGGTGTAGATCAGGCAAATACAGTAATTTGCGACTGGTTTGTCACTGAAGATGAAATTGAACTAGAAAGTGAATAATTACGTTTAATTTATCAGAATTGATATAAGTCGGGATGTGTAAAGTGAAGCCCGGCTTAGCTATTTTTGACCTCTTATGTTTAGCCTCTTATGCTTAACCAAAATGTTTAACCTAAAATGTTTAACCAAGAAAGTTCAATACCTTCCCAAGACCTAACACTTCATAATTATTGCAATTCCACATCATTAAATCCTACATTCCGTACAATTTTATAAAAAACAAATAATTAAAAATAACATTAATAACATGTAGTTAAGCGGATTTTTATATAAAGTTCGAAAATTGACCAATAATGGC
>JABSOJ010000479.1 GCA_013216005.1 Alteromonadaceae bacterium
GCTCAAGGTTTGTTTTGATGGAAACAATTAGAGCAGGTTAAAAATTTAAAGTTGAGCTAAGTTGTCGTAAGCTCACGCTCTTTCACATTGTGCTTGAGCTATGAACGCCATAAATTCAAGTAAATACAGGTTTTTATCACCTTCTTTTATTTCGTTTATGGTTATACCTTTACTCGGATCTAAATTAAGAATATCGCCAACTTGAATAAATGAAGTTAAATCACTGATTAAAGGCATTGAATCTGGGGCATCTTCAGCAGATTTCTTAGCTACAAGTATCGCACTATCTAAATTACAATGATTTAAATTTGATGGTTGTTGGCTTACGAAAAGCCTCCTGGCATAACACAATTGATATCCAAGTATCTGCCAAGCAATTGAATCTGCTATCCCGCGGAGTAAAAGTAATTCTATTTCATCGGGTTGAGGTTCGCTTTTAATTCGTTCTACTATTTTTTCTTGTGCTCTTCTCATTCCAGCATGCGATGATGATAGAAATTGATTTCTTCCTTCCGTAGTTTTTACGTCTATAGGCCAGAGATTTTTTGAACCACAACAAGCTAACTCGTACAATTCTCTTACTATCGGTTCAAGTTCTAAAGGAAATATACTTAATTTCAGCGACTCTTCGAGCTTAACTTTTTTTCTTTTTTTAGCCATATTGATAACATCCTGTGTTCATTAATGAAATTAACATTTTCTTAAGTAGTGATTTATCCTAGTTTTAAAATATAGAGTTAATTCTTTTCACCCCATATTAACCGTTCGATATTACATCACTTAGAACCTTTTCTTGTTTATTAGCATGATGTTGCCAGGAATCAATATACTCAGGGATTATATTCAGGAATGGAGGCTGCTCTTTTGATATTGCTTCTTTGAAAGCTTCAATATCTTTTACAAAAGCTTTGTTATTACAATGCTTAGCATATTTAAGCGCAGCATCTAAAAACAGCCCTAAATTAAACTTTAACCACCACCTTTCATGTTTGGCAATCATTTGCTTCATATAAAACTCATCTTGATGATTCATATAATCTATATCATAAGAGAATTCCTCGCTAAAAATAAATGCAAGGTTCAATCTTTGTGTATATTGAATCCTACAATAATCTCTAACAATAATATTAATACTGTCACCTTCAAGGCTAATAGATTTTTCAATGATTTTATTAATCAGCACGTCAAAGTCACCGCCAATAAACTCAAATTCCCCACAGTTTGCATAAATTAAATTATCCAAAATGAATTCTTCAGAGTTAGTTCCGTAACTTTTCAAGATATCTTCAGCTATTTTATCTTTTTCAATATCAGAAAAATGAACATGATAATTCAATGGCAATTGATTTTTTATGTAACCTGTTAAGTGTTCTTTAGTGAGCGGAAAAGATAAGTTGGGATAATTTACAGGTGACATGTGGAACATAAATTCATCTGACTTTACATCTAATTTTTTTTTGAAGTAACTATTTAAGTTAAATTCTTGATATAACTCTTTTCTCACAGGAGATAGTGACAAGTCAGCAATATATCGTTTGATAGTGTATTCATCATGATGCATAGACACGCAATTCAATATCTTTCTATGTATTCTTTTCTTATTTAAGCTATCTAGTCCCCCCGTAGTAGTAATTTGATTCAGAAGTAAATACGAAACAGCTACAGGTAGGTTGCTGAGTTGTTTAAATTGATCAGAAAAAAATAGGATGTCGATACAATCCAATATATTTTGCGTAAATGAAAAAGCGTTGCGAATTTCTACAGATGCCCTTATATCTGGTAACAAATAATGATACGCATTTTGCATAATTTCATAGTTATATTTGCAAATCGCGACATCAGTAACATAGTCAATAACTTTACTTAATTGGGAATCAGATATAGAACCAGCATGGTTCATCAAATAAAGTCGTCTTCTGTTCTGCCACTTTACTTTGTCTTCATCTATAGATGGCAAAGTTCTAGATAATAATACTTTAGGGGTATTGGCGGCAATTGAACGTATTCCATCCTCCTGTCTAAATATCTTTGAGCTTTCTATATTGGGTTTAGTTTTATCATCATCAAAAAAGAGCGTAGACGCTGAAAAATTATAGCCTATGGTGTCTGCATGAGCATAAGGCTTACCGTTATTACCTGTCGAAGGTTGCGTCCATGCAGGGAAGGCTGATTAAATTTCTTTACCTCTGACTTGTATAACAACCCTCATTGCTGTCATAGGCTCTGCACACAAAGCATAGCCAATCAATTGATTATCATTTGATGCATCTTTATCTAAATTATGTAAAGCCTCATTAATTACTTCAATTATTTTTTCAGTCGTAAAATATTCAGGAAATAAGGTTTTCCATAAGTACCCTGATTTATAAAACTTATCAGGAAACATTGTGATTTTAGCGGCTTTTGATTGAAAAAGTTCTTTGGGTAACTTTAAGCACACAACTCCATTTTGTAATTCCCTTGCATAATACCAAAAAGGTTCTGTATTAGAGTCGTAGTGAAAAAGGTGTTTTAATGATGGATGCCTTTTTTTAAACTCTAACCACCCAGAAACAGTATGTAATCCCCCCTTTCAAAATGGTTAACTTACCAGCATTACGTTCCCCTTCAATATCGTATAACCTTTCAGTTATGTCTCCATTTGTTATATGACACAAAGCTCCTTCACTAAGAGAATATTCATCATTTTCACCTAACTTATACATATTCTAATCCTTTGAATAACAACAGCAGATTTCTGCCTAAAACACAAACAAATCATACAGCTGAAAGCAACACTGATTCTGTATGAAATTATCAATTAGAATACCACATCGTATTAGCTTCAGTGAGTACATTTAATTTACAAAAGGCTTGTGGTGGTAGCACAACAAAATAGATTTTAAATGTCCGCTTTTAGCGAATAAAATTCATAAATTAATCACTGATACTAACGACCTCTTTGTTAACCTAAAGGATTGAAGTGGTTTAATAGATTCTTTTTGTGACAATGGCAATTTTTGTTATTGTTCGGATAAGAAAAACATATAAAATATTCAAACCTCATCAAGCCAAATTTTAACAGCTTAACTCATTAAGGAGCTATATAGCGCCATAAAATATTTCAATAAAAGTCAGTAATAGTTCTAAATAGTAAATTTGATTTTACAACCTTTTAGATAGAAAACTTTTACTGTTTAGACTGGTGTTTACAGGGAATCTAACAATACACATAAAAGGGAATTCAACATTGTTTAAATCCCCTTTAACACCAGTTTAAATGGTCGCGGTAGGAATGGTCATTACTGACCACCCCCCGCACAGATCCGGACGTGCGCTACTAACGCATCCGGCTCCTA
>JABSOJ010000480.1 GCA_013216005.1 Alteromonadaceae bacterium
ACTTACGCAAAGCTGGATTTTCAACAGATATTAAGAGCAGCTTATGGGTGACAACAATATTATGGAACAGAGCCTAATTTTCTGAGATAATAGAATTCGCTCCCAATATTAAGTTATGATGGCAACAAGTATTCGAGCCCAATCCATAAAAAAAAACATAATGAAATTTCATAAATATTTATTGCTTAGTTTGACACTTTTACTTTTTTCTTGTGACAAAAAACAAGAAATCACAAAAATTGATAACCCTGAATTTGTCGCTGTTGCCTTTTTCGATGCCCTATATAACGAAAAAAATCTAGAAAAGGCCGCCTCCGTTTGTGATCCACGATTTGCACGGATTATTCTTCACTATAAATCGACTAAAGCTGTAGCTCGACATGTTTTTAATATGTCTTACGATAAAGTAACAATTAAACCCGAAAGTTCTGGAGTTAAAATACGAGAGCAATTCAAAGACTCCGCAGCAATCACCCTTTATTTTGATGGTTATTACAACGGAAACAGAGTGAAAGATATTAAGAAAGTATCAATGATCCAGGTAGGTGGCGATTGGGTGATGGATAAACTTTTGAAAGATCCGTTTTAGTGCGGATTTAGTACTGGTTTAGTACAGAATAGATTATTAAAAACTATTTGGTGGGTTACGCCTTTGGCTAACCCACCCTACATCATTCATTTAAAACAGAAAAATTGTGGAATGTAACCTCAATTTATTGTCCCATAACTTTTCCTTCTCTTCGTTGATCTGCACCACCTAACAATCCTTTGTTATTAACTTCAATCGCATGAAGTCCACTGTTAAGGTTTATTATAAAGACTTTATGTCCTTTCGCTTCCAGTGCTGGTTTTAAGGAGACTAGTGAGGTGCCTTTTTCCAAAGTGGTCACTTTATTTCTATTAGTCACTTTTGGCATATTTATGGCGGTCTGCGGATCTAATTTCCAATCTAAAACACCAAGAATAGTTTGCGCGACATAATTTATTATCCGGCTACCTCCCGGTGAGCCTACCACTAACTTCAATGTATTATCTTCATTGAAAACCATCATCGGAGCCATAGAACTGCGCGGACGTTTCAAAGGCTCTAACCGGTTAGCCACCCATTCTCCGTTAACCTTAGGCGTTAAAGCAAAATCGGTCAGCTGATTATTCAAAATAAAACCTTCAACCATTACCGCTGAACCAAAAGCCATTTCCACGCTGCTGGTCATCGAAACAGCATGACCTTCACTATCAACAATAGAAAAATGACTGGTCGAAGGTAATTCCAACGCATTGTCATCCCCTTGTGCTAAAGCACCAACTGGAAAACCTGCGGAAGCTTTTCCCATATCTTGATTAACATTAATAATTTTAGCGCGTTTAGCCAAATATTTTGGTGCAATTAAACCAGCAACAGGTACAGAAACAAAATCACTGTCAGCAATATATTTATTTCTGTCAGCAAAAGCAAGACGTGAACTTTGAGTAAATAAATGTATCGTTCGTAAATCGTCATAAGCATATTGAGCTAAGTTAAAATGCGATAATTGACCAAGCATTTGAATCACTGCAATTCCGCCGGAACTGGGAGGACCCATGCCACACACTTTGTATTTTCTGTATGGACCACACACCGCCGCAATTTGTTTAGATTGATAATTTGCCATATCACTCATGGTCAACCGACCAGGCGCTATTTCTGCTTTTTGTACCGCCTTAACTATTTTTTCAGCCAACCAGCCCTGATAAAACACTGAAATGCCCTCTTTCGCCAAACTACGGTAAACATTGGCCAATTGAGGGTTTTTTAATATCTTGCCCGAATTAACAACAGCACCATCGGGGAAAAAGTAATCATTAATAACGGATAATTTCGTAATACCCGGGTTAAACTTCATTGCCAGCAGCTTCTCTAATCTTGGAGAAACTACAAAACCATTTTCCGCCAACGCAATGGCATCAACAAATAACGCTAACCAAGCTAACTTGCCATATTTATCATGAGCCTTTTTCAAGGCATGTAATACGCCGGGAACACCTACTGACCTGCCGCCAACAACCGCGTCAATCCAACGAACAGCTTGACCATTTGTCTGCAAGAACAAATCAGATGTTGCTGCTTTTGGTGCAGTTTCTCTCCCGTCAAAAGTCGTTAAATGTTGCTTGTTATTATCCCAATGCAATATAAACGCACCACCACCTATTCCTGAAGATTGCGGCTCTACTAAGGTTAAAACCAATTGCACTGCAATCGCCGCATCAATCGCACTTCCACCTTTTTTAAGCACATTAAAACCAGCTTCACTCGCATAAGGATTAGCGGCTACGACCATAAATTTATTTGCTTTAACGGATTTGTTTACCGATAAGCCCGTTGCCGCTTCCGGCTCACGGTCTTCTCGTGGTAATTGTTGTGCCGACGAACTACTGACCAGTGAACTACTTGCTAATATTGAAATGGATAACAGCAAGAATGAATATTTTTTTAAAATCATTTACCTTTACCTAAGCTATTGAACATTATCTGAATTATTTAACTTTACCTGAATTATTTACCTAAAGTTTTTAACTATACTTAATATGCTTTCTTGCCTTTAAAGAAACCCGATAAGTCATTAAAAATTTTTCTTATTGAACGATAATTGAAATTCATTAAATTTAACAAAACCGTCCAGTAATTTATGATATTTATTTTCTTCTTGTTCTTTCAAACCTTCTAACAGTATCAAAGCATGACAACATGCTTCTAACGTAGACAGCGCGTTATCCTTGCTGGTTTTCCTGATTTTATAATGCCCGACAATGCCTTGTGGTAATTCCAGTTTATTCATTTTCTGTAAATTTATCGACAACATAAACATTCGATAAGCTTTTTTCCAGGTCGCATCCAATAAAATTAAACAATGAGCAGAACGTTTCGTTTCAGTGATTTCCAACTCATCCAGTGATTGAGAAAGTTGATGTGGATACAATAAATATGCTCGTTCACCATAATGCGCTAATATTTTATTCAATTCGCTGTTATTTGAAAAATCCTCACCGACAATTATTCGACAATCCGTCAACGATTGTGCAAGCAAGGTTAATGACCCTTTACTTTGCTTCACTTCAGTAGGATGCTGTAATACTACAATGGGAATGTCATTTTTGATCTGTACAATAAAATCGCAAATGCAAGCAACTTCAGGTCGAAGACAACGATCACACATTAATCGAGACATAACTTAAAAAACCTAAATTTAATAACAGAGTTAAATAGTGCCCGAACGAAAAGTCAATAGCCATTGCTACACATGGGCTGTAGCGATTAATTCAAAACGAAGATTTAA
>JABSOJ010000481.1 GCA_013216005.1 Alteromonadaceae bacterium
CCGGACGAAAATGACTCAAATAATTTATCAGAATTGTTTTTACTCATGATCTTTCCTAAATTTTTATATATGTAAAAATTTTCGTTTTCAGTGCTTGTTGATATTCACCAAACAGTCTTCTTAATGGTTAGCTAATCAATTGCTATTCAATTGCTATTCAATTAAGTTCTATCCTATCAAGTAACCACCATCCACATTAATTGCGGTACCTGTGGTGTAACTTGACGCATCAGAGGCTAAATACAAGACAGTGCCCGCCATTTCATCAGGTTGTGCTATCCGTTTCATGGGGACGTGGTGCAACATTTGTTCAAGTATTTTAGGATTATTCACTAAGGTTGAAGCAAACTTAGTATCTGTTCCTCCCGGTAATAATGCGTTGGTGCGAATATTAAATTGGGCACATTCTTTAGCAAAGGCTTTAGTCATAGAAATTATCGCGGCTTTAGTTATAGAATAAATACCTTGGAAATCACCAGGAATAACCCCGTTGATAGAAGCGACATTAATGATTGAACCGCCACCACTTCTTTTCATTAACTTAGCGCCTTGCGTAGACATAAAAAAATAACCGCGGATATTTACGTCAACAGTCTTTTGAAATGCATTTAAGTCGGTATCGAGTATATGACCAAAATAGGGGTTAGCAGCAGCGTTGTTGACTAAAATATCAAGTTTGTCATGCTGTTCAGAAATTGTGGAAAAGATGGCATCGATTTGTTCCATTTCACCAATGTGACATGCGATTGCTTGGGCGCTACCTCCTGCTTCAATAATACCGTCAACAACCTTTTGACAGCCATCAACCTTTCTACTTGAAACAATAACATGAGCACCATGTTGTGCTAAAAGTTTCGCGATACTTTCACCAATACCACGGCTGGCACCTGTAACTAATGCGACTTTTCCGGATAAATCAAATAAATTGCTTTTACTCATGTTAATTCCTATCTAATTTTTATTGATTTTTATTGACATTATTTTATCTAAAGGTATTTACCTAAACCTATTATCTAAACGTAACCCAGTCTGCACCAGCCAGTGTTAAGTGGCTGTAATTATTAAAGTAGTCAACGCTTAAATTATTCTTCGAAAATAGTAGTTTACTCACGCTGGTGTTTTTTGATTGTTGATTAATTTTTAATGCCTGCTCATCATTTAATTGCAAGATATGTTGAATGGTAACGGCAATGGTTCCGCCTGAAGTAAACACTAAAATATCTTTTGAAACTTTTGCTTTATTTGGGTTTGCTTGCCTATTATTTATTAATTCTTTTTGAATCAGGTCTTGTAAAGCACGATTACAACGCGTTTTAAATTGTGGCCAACTTTCTTGGTATTCATTATCAAACTCGCCTGATATCCAACGGTCTAGGGCCGCGGCGAATTCTTTTTGAAAAATATTATTGGGCTCTTTTAACTGTTTGATGTCGGCGCTCATTTCAGCAAAGTTATGCCACTCGGTGTTATAGCAAGTCAAAATATCAACATGATCAAACTCATTAAAACCTGAATGTAAAACAACCGGAATTTGTTTATTTTGGAAACTTTCCATGAAATATTCTAAGGTTTGTCCATGTCGCAACAAATCACCTGAATAGGTCTTAGATGGTATTGATTCTCGCTGCCAATGCTCACCTAAAATTTTAGATTGTTTAATACCAATCGCAGATAACTTATCATAATCAGCATTACCAAACGAAGCTTGTCCATGTCTAATTAAATATATAGCGGCCATTTAAGTTCTCTGTATTTATTATTCTATACTCGTTTCTCTTGAGGATGCAGTTTCAAGTGGAGCGGGTATATATGTAGTGTCTGAACGGAAATCCTGAAAGCCTTATTTTACGGGGTATTCAAGCAATATTGCAAAACGAAGATTTTGTTATTTTTGGCTAAAAACGGCCAAAACGCTTAAATCTACATCAATACCGACTGATTAGCTTAAATCTTCGTTTTGAATTAATCGCTACAGCCCATGTGTAGCAATGGCTATTGACTTTTCGTTCGGGCACTATGTAATGTTTTATTATTTAATACGGTTCCAATTATGTTTGATTATGCTATGTTCAATAGCTAAATTAAGCAAATGAATAGTTCTAATACCCAACTATTCATATATTAAATAGTGTCTGATTGAGGAATGTATGAAAATAGATCTTAATTTATTTGTTGTTTTTGATGCCATTTATTGTGAAGGGAATATCACAAAAGCGGCATTAACGTTACATTTATCTCAACCTGCGGTAAGCCATGCCCTAGCCAAATTACGCCGGAATTTTGATGATCCATTATTTATACGACAAGGCAACGAGATGCGACCAACAGCGGTTGCTAAAAATGTCATTGCTGACGTTCGAGAAGCATTACATCAATTACGCGTTTGTTTAGTACAATCTCGACAGTTTGAGCCCATGACTTCTCGAAAGCATTTTACCCTCTCGTTACTAGGTTCATTAGAAGCGACCTATTTACCGCTATTCATGCAAACTTTAATAAAGGAATCTCCTCATATACATTTAAAAAGTGTGAGGAGAGTTCGTCGAAGTGAATTGGAAAATAAATTAGCCAGCGGTGATATAGATCTAGCCATAGATACATTAATACCTGTTAGCGATAATATTTTGCATACCCAATTAGAGCAAGATCAACTCGTTGTAGTCGCGTGTAAAAATCATCCTGCAATTACCAAAAAGTTAGATCTAAAAACCTACCTTAATCTTGAACATATCTTAGTGTCATCCCGTTCTACGGGACCCGGACTTGAAGATTTTGAGTTATCTCGATTAGGTTTACATCGTAAGATTGCTTTAAGGTGTCAGCATGCCTTAGCTGCGTGCAAGATAATAATAGGCAGTGACATGTTGATTACTATGCCAAAAGTTGCCGCAACTATGTATAGTGAAATGCTCGAACTTGATATTTTTCCGATGCCTGTTGACATAGGAGGGTTTGATATTCATTTGTATTGGCATGTTAATGTTGATAAAGATCCGGCTAATAAGTGGTTGAGAAATAAAATAGTAATGGCTTCATCAAATAAGTAAACGGTGAGAGACTAAAGGAAATTAAACCCACCACGACCGGAGTAATAATCACTTTGCGGTATAGGATTTCCATTTAACACAGACAATATTGTGCGGGTTGCTAGAGTAGCTACTTTGTCTAATCTTTTTACTTCCTTGTCGTGTCTGCTTTAAGCGTTAAGACTAACTAAACTGCCAAGGAAGCGTCATAACTTTAGTTTTAAGAGGTTATAATCTATACTGTGGTGACATGAACTTGATTGAGTGAATTTAAAATGAGA
>JABSOJ010000482.1 GCA_013216005.1 Alteromonadaceae bacterium
CAGACCCGAAGATGCGCGTAAACCTAATAAAACACCGGTTCAAAAAACTCATCTGTTCCAACAAGTTCTATATATTTATCAACTAGTTTGTGTAAATTATCAGATCCACTTAAGTCAATCCAATCATCAATTCCTCCTAGAAAACAAAAACGTTCGGCAACAAATGTCCGTTGTTTACTATCATCTAAACAAAATCTCAGTACAGCAGTATACTGTCGATCTGCCATTTTCGTAACGACATCCATAAAATAATTTGAGCTGACGTCTAAAATTTCACAGAATATGTTTTGAGGGCTTGTCACATCCATATTAGATTCATAAATTGTTATATATTCATTTTTGAAATCTACACGGTATAGTTTTGGTCTTTTTAAGGTTTTCACCCTATTTTTAACTAATTGTCTTTCGATATCTGTTGTTAGTTGTGGCTGTATTTTTTGTAAAAAAACTTGCGCATTTTCTGGACGTTGATATATTTCATACCCTGTGGGAATATGATCAACTGCTTCACCTTTTGCTTCCTGCAGTTTTGATGAAAAAAAATACCTATTTTTTCCCGTCTTTGTTTTTCCTTGACGCAGATAATACGTTTTTCCGATCCGATTGGTATATTGTACGGGCATTGGAGAGCCACTTATTGGTTAAGTAGAGTGGGTAAATTATAGCCTACCAACAACGGGGTGTATGGCGTAAACTACAAAAGCGGTAAGAAACGTCCACTCACCCACTATAGCCTATTGATTTACATCACATTAAGTTGATAGTTTTTTTCACGAGCATGAATATATCTTGAAAATTAATGATTGAGTACTATAATCTCATGTAAATCATGGGTTTGTCATTAACCATATGTCACCGACGTATTGTCGTCATCTAAATGTTCAATTCCTTGATAAGTTCACTATAAAGTTAAAATAACCTAAAATTCATGGTGTTATGTAAAAATATGGAGCACTTGACTGAAGATCTATCAGAAAATTAAAAAGGTAACAACTAAGCTGTTGATGATAAAGGATATAACATCATCCTATGGGCGTTTTTTACCGCTTTTGTAGTTGAACCCGTATTTTCATTGTTCACGGGTATAGTATTAAGCGAGTTACCAACTAGTACCTTGACTCATTAATTATGATTGATTGAACTGTCAAAACACACTGGATAATTACTTGCTCTTTTGTGAATTCAATCAATCATTTTTACTGTGTTTAAGTACTAGTACCTTGACTCATTAATTATGATTGATTGAACTGTCAAAACACACTGGATAATCACTTGCTCTTTTGTGAATTCAATCAATCATTTTTACTGTGTTTAAGTACTAGAATGTGACATATATCAACATGAATGTTGCCTATATTACATTATTATTTATCTTGGGTTATATCGTCCAGGACTCAGTATATTATTAGGATCAAGTTTGCTTTTTATTTGATTAACTGTTTGCCAAAAATCAGACTCTTTATCCAATAGCCATTGCTGTTGATCTATATTCAGGCGATATGGGACATATCCTAATTTTAATCCCTCAGTTACTAATTCTTTTAAACAATTATGTGCGTCTTTAACTGCTATAGGATTTGATAAATCAAAAAGAATGGGAACAGTACTATCCACACAATCATGACGTAAGTTGGTAAACGTTATAAACGGCTCAATATTAAATAACGGACAGATTTTACGAACAAATTCTACGTATTCACACATTGCGTTTGCTTTCATCATAACAAGAGGTGCGTACCATAATAAGCCACACTTATCTTTCCCAGGAGATAATACTTTACCTTCAAAACTATTCGCACCTTTATGGTGGCGCCAGTAAGCTAATTTAAGCGCAACACGATTGGGTTTACCCTGCATGACTTCTTTGGCTTTGTTAAAAGAGCCTAACTGCAGTTTAACTTTTTTTAACATCGCCGAGCGGTTCAAAATCCCTTCTGGCAATAGACTTATGACTTTATTACCCATTGATATTACGGGATCATCTGAAAATATTGCTTGGTTCGGTATTTGCTTAAATATATTTTTAATTTCATTTTTAGTAACTTTTACAATATTTTTACTGCCGGAAATACTTCCGACAATAGTCCAGCTAGGTATTTTGAGGTTTTTGGTTTGGGTCTGAACTTGAATGTCAGACATGATCTGATGGTCATTAACGTTCGGGTTATCTGCAAACATAGACAGCATACGTCTTTTATCCATTAAATTGATTGAGCCGACAATGCCTTCGTAATCTCTTAATACTCGTTGAATTAAGGGGATAGCGGCTTCTAATAGTTCATCTGATTTAAGTTTGATCAAAAATGACACAAAAGCGGGTTTACGTGCTGACAATCTTATCGTCATTTCAGTTACTATGCCAAAATTTGACTGAGTAAATAATCCATCTAAATATGGGCCAACCCCCCATTTATATGTTTTATCGACAAATTTTTCTTTTGACTGATCTAGTTCAAATAGTGCTGACTGATATTGAATGCCGTTCGCCCATAAACCTTTAATGGCTGTAACAGCCCCAAAATGGTCGGTATATTGCGTTATACCGTAACCACGTTCAATTGCATTACCAACAATGGAACAATCTGGACCTGCACCAGTAACAGGCACCATGTAATTGTCCCCCAGTTTAATCAAATAATCGCTAAGTTCTTGCTGGGTGATACCTGGTTGAAGGGTAACAAGTCCAAGTTCTTCGTCAAACTCAATTTGTTTTAATGCCGACAAGTCAAGTAATACTGTTTTATTCTTTGTGGTGGGCGGCTGACTTGTGCCATAACCCCAGTTGCGACCACTACTTATGGGATGAACGGAAAATTTTAGTTCTTCATTGTTAGACACAACATTAGCGAGTTTAATTAAAGCTGTAATATCGTCGGTATTACCAGCGATAACAACAGAATCTATACAACGTTTTTTATCATTAAAGGAAGAAAAACCTTCTGTTCCTTGTAGATAGGGAGCACATTTTTCTCTATTGGTAATTAATGTTGCTTGATTACTAATAACGTGTAAAATTTGAGAATGTAATTTATTCATATTAAGGAGTAAATTCATTTTTCCTAGATTGACTAAATAATAGCAGTTTATTTCAATTTACCAAGACATGGTCGATTAAATAAAAGAAAGGCTTGTTGATTAACTCCTTTGTAGCCCATATATAATGAGGCTTTCAAGTAAAACATCTATTTTTGTATACTCAATATCCCATGAAAGCGTCACAGCAATAGTTTTATTGTACACTATTTAGTACAACGGTCTTCCATTTATCAATCCAATCATTTGTA
>JABSOJ010000483.1 GCA_013216005.1 Alteromonadaceae bacterium
TGGAAAACCGACTGAAAGAATTCAACCTTGAAGTCGCACCCGAAAAGACCAAGCAGCTTGAATTTGGCCCCTTTGCTAGGCTGTCGAAAACTCGTGCTTTTGGCGATATCCAATTTACCAGTTTTTGACTTTACAAAGTATGATATTTGCTACCTATTGGATTTCCGTAATTGTGCTGAAGTTTATCATTTAGTGGCAAAATGCCATTTTCATTAATATCTCGTTACATCTCACGGACTAAACAGCATATTATTCCGTCAATTTGGGATTATATTAGATAGAAATGTAACAACAATCCAAAACTACAACAAGGTTGAAAAAGCCAAAAAAATCGACGATAAATTGGTAAGAAATGGCCATATTTCGACAGCCTAGGTTTTAGCTCACTTATTTGATTATATAAAGTGTTAATTAGCAATGCTTCTCATCGAGTTCAACTAGTCGCTGATTCATATCGTTTGGATGTTCCCAATACACCTTCCCCTTCTTGTTCTCCGATATTTGTAACGTTAAATGCTTGGCTATTTCATCATCATTGCAATTGGGAGCACCAAGTATCCACATTGGATACGTGGCTATAGAGGCTTCAAGTTCAAATTTCGTGGCTATGATTTCCATTTCTTCTGGTGAACCTGATTCCCATGCGAAAACTAACGCAGCAATAATCTTATTGCATTTGGAACACGGGAATATTTTTGTTTCGAAGACTTCTGTACCTTTAGGGATATTAACTGGCGGTAACGCATCACGTCTTAAATGCTCTGGCTTTTTTGCTTCGTTTATTATAAGCGCCTCTGTCATTTGCTGCATGACTAATGCTACCAATTTCTTATTTTTGTGTTGTGGTTCGTTAACATATGGCTCAAGTTGAGTATCACCTGTTGAGGTGCCGCGAACAACAATACCGCCAATCTCTTCTTTCATATTTTTAACAATGACGTATGTTTTTCCACATCTTCTAACGGTAATACCATCGGGTAGGTTCTTCATTACTAATTATCCTTTCCTGCACCTTTGATGCAACTATAAATAATATGGTTGTTACAGTTAACCAATAACATCATTTCTAGGGTCTAATGACAATTGGCCATTGATACTTTTTTCAACCTTATTATTCCACATTGTAATAAGGCTAGCTAATTCCGATGTGTCGATTTTTAGGGTTCTTAACAAGCATTTGTAAGGGTGTAGCTGCCGACGTAAACCCGCAGGTATTTGCCGCAGAATAAATTGACGATTAAAAGCATTAGCCCGATTATCATTTTTTGATGTTCAGCGTTAAAAATGGTAAATCAACATCGAATTCACCACTTTCACGCTTTTCTTCCTCTTCTCGCTGTTCCTTTGTAAACTCTTGATGCATCTTAAAAATATCTTCACCATAGCTTTCCCATATTGCTGTTTTTAATTCTTCAAGCAGCAGGTACATATCTTCAGCTTGTTGTGTTGTCCAGTAAGTGGTGAATTTTAATGTCCTCATTTAGTTTTGCCTTTCTTCGCACTGTAACGCTTGTTGGCTTGTTCTTGAGCTTCTTTCATTCGATATGAATCGCCTTCAATTGCAATGACTTCGCTGTGATGCACGAAGCGGTCAATTAGCGATACTACGCAAGCTGCGTTAGGGAACACTTGGTTCCATTCACTGAAGGGTCGATTGGTGGTCACTATCGTTGAATTTTTTTCATAACGGCTACTGATGATTGGAGAGCATAAAAATGTGGGGGCAAAACAAGAGAAACATGGTTATTCATTTTCGTATTTGTTAAGTCAATAATGCACGATAAACTATTATAAGATAAATCTAATGTCTTCTCAAAAACAGAACCTTTAAAATCAAGGGCTTTGACACGATTAATCTCTGTTATGCATGAGAAGTCCGCATGGCCTTTACATGTTATTTTTCGAAAAATATAATTTCCATTGCTAAATGTTGCTCTGCTAAAAGAAACTTCCCCATCACCAAAGGTTGCATTGAAAAAATAAACCTTCCCTGAAGGGAAGTTGAAACCTACAAAGGCGATAGGGAATTTTTTATTGCGTTCCTTTGAGAAATCCACCTCACTAAAGTCAACATTAGCCACAGGGTGCTCTTTTACCCATTTGTTCCATGTGTCCTTACCTTCTAGCCACAAAAGCTAAAGCCTCTTCACCTTTTAAAGTTATTGGTTCATCTGTTTGATTCATAATATTAATTTAATTAATTACTTTAAATTAATATACCGTCATTGAATAACAAAGCAACTATCCACCGTTCAATTATTGTTATTGATAACGTACGTTTTTGATAACTTTTATTAACAGCTTCATTCTTGTCTAAAATAGCCCGTTTTCATTCTCAAAAAACATTATTGAAATGAAATTATCAATTGCTTATTATCATGTGAGTTTTGATAATTATATTTACTCAAGTCCCTATTTATTTTACATAAACTATAACTCAGCCACTAATAATGTATCAAACATAACTTCATATCCCTTAATAAAATAAAAAAACACCCACTCAATTCCGATTGTCGCGCCTTGTTATATTTTTACAAACGATCGCTAAATATTTCTTTAAGAATATTCTCATCATAGGAGTTCACCTTACCGAACCTTTCACATCAGGAACTTCATAGATTGTTCCGCCATTATTCCTAGTCATCTGAGCAGCTATTGCTCCTCTGATTTTTGCTTCATTCAATTCTATTTTTAACCCTTTCGCTCGACAAAAAGCCATAACTGTAAAGTGATTTTGTTCTCCAAATTTGTGCTCTAAAGCGGCACTAGCAGCTTGCAGTGCATTGTTTGCAGCTTCATTAGCAACTTTTACTTGTTGGCGAGTATCAAGTAAGGGTTCTGTCGCATCTTGGGAAAAAGTTCAAAACGCCTTATTTCAGGCACAGTTAAGCGGCAAGTGAGTAAAACTGCTCCCACAGACTCATTTTATCTGAATTTTCCAATTGGCCATGTCGCAGCATTTGCCATAATTCAACTCCAGCAATAGTTGCTTCAGCTCCAGCGACTGATTTAAATCCCAGCGCTGTTCTCATCTTCCATTTAACTGGTCTATGGCTTTGTTCTACTATATTATTCAGGTACTTAATTTGAAGCACTTCGATCAAACAACCAATAATTCCTGCAGTGTATATTTGACAATTCATCGTCTCTAAAGCTGCGGCATTACTGCCACTTTTATCAATAACCACCTTTTCAGGAAGGAAGCGTCACAGGAATAGTTTTATTGTACACTATTTAGTACAACGGTCTTCCATTTATCATTCCAATCATTTGTAT
>JABSOJ010000484.1 GCA_013216005.1 Alteromonadaceae bacterium
GCATCCTTAGTAATTGGTTGCAATGATTTAATCAGATCAAATTTATAAAGTTAAACTATCTCGCCGTAAGCTCACAACCCAAACGTTCGAATTACTTTCAGATCAGAATTAAAACACTTCACTAAAGACCGTAGCGGATTCATTAAACGCTTACTTAAGAATGATCTTGGGGTGAGACTATAGGAAAAGTGTTTATTATTTTCCCTATAGTCCTGTTCACTTAGAGTTTACGACTAACTTTATTGAGTAGTCATTTCCATTCGTTATGTTATTGAACTGAAATAGCTTCATTGTTGGTGTGACGTTGTAAAACAGAAAGCCTGCTTTGATCTGTTAACCTGACTGAACGCAATTCATACGGCGCTGTTAGCAAAGAATCTTTAAAAACTTCAGGATCAAATTTTAAGGCGACTTGATGTGGTCCCGCTTCTAAATAATAAGCTGAAGCACTGTGCATTAAAGGTTTGAAATTGTTGTTTTTATCCTGACCATAAATGATCCCGCTAACTTCATAACGTCCTTCACTGGCAACTTCAAGCCCAATGGTAGCTTGTTGTTTGTTTGCACTGATGTCCTTGGTCATACGAGCCGTTGGAATTGCCACAGCAAAAGCAATTTTACCATTTCTCTTTATAGTGGCACCAGCATCGATACCCATTGTTTCAATATGAAGCTCATATAATTCACCACGTTTAATTTCAGGTAGTGCTGAAGGTAACTTAATCTGAAGTTGATCTTTTTTATTGGTGAAACTTACGGGTTGTTTAAAACCTGATGTTGTTTTAATAAAAGCTTTATGTCGGGTTTTAACAACTGATTGTTCATGCTTATTTAGCGTTACATTGAAAGAAATTTCTTGGCCTGGTAGAAAGCTTTGCTGAGCCATTGTTAGCGTCTGTTGATAAGGAGAACCTTTTTCTTTGACATTAATTAAATATTTTTGATTATTGTCTAAGGCTTTTGATACTCTGAGTTTAAATTTACCAATACCGACGTCTTTTGATATTTTTACTGCGCTGCTGTTAGGAAAAATATTTGCTTCGGCTAATTGTTCTCTGGTCACTTTAGAACTAAACGCTTTTTTGATGGAGTGCTGATCTTTTATCAACTGTAAATATTCAGGGTCAATCGCATGATCGTCAGGCAACCACTCGCCAGTAACTTTCTTCGCTGATAATCGAATTAAAGCTTCAGGTTGGCTGATATTGAGGTCAATTCCCTGATTTAATTGCTTGCCACTAACTTCAAACCAGAATTCATCACTGATACTGGTGTATTGATGATTATCCGGGGTAAGTTTGGCCGTGTTGGCAATGGCTTGACTAAAATGGATTGTTTGTTTTTCTATATGATATTCAGGTACAGGCACTTTGACTAACATTTCACTTGTTGGTTTTAAAGGAGTATGCGCCAAAGAGGTAGCGTGAAGTTGACCAATGCTTGCCAGTGATATTGTACTTAATACGAAAATGGAAATTTTTGATAATGTCATGATCTGGCCCTTAAATATCATTTTTAATTATGGTGTCTAAATTAAAGCAATCGCGTCTACTTTGCTGGTGGCTTAGTGGTTCACTACCATTGGTTCTGCTTTTGTCAGTGAACCATTCGGTGCCTGCACCACGTTGAGATGAACAATTCAGGAAGCCATCTGAGCATGAGTCAAGCCAGTTTTGAGTAATTTCCAAAGCCAATTGATTCTGATAACCAGCACAATAACTGTCGCCATCAAAAGGGGATGAATCGACATCTGAGCCGATAACCGACTTAAAAGTTACGGGCAGAGCAGGGCGGCCAGATGTGCCATATAGCCAATTTTGATTATAGGAACTCATCCAACTGACTTGTTGTTGTTTAACGGCATCTGAATCATAGCCAACCAACCAGCCAAGCGTAGTTTCGAATACATTACCTTGAACTACGGCATCAGCCAAAGGAGTACCCAAACTTGAAGGCGCTAATGCAATTACCTTATTCACTTTGTTAATGATATTTGGGTAGCGACTATCCCAAGTGGGGTTAGATAAAATCCAACGTACGACATTGCCACCGTTAGAGTGAGTTAGCAAAACCAATTCGGTAATATTCTGATTATTAATAAAAGTGGTTAATTGATCGGCCAAGCATCCAGCGGCTCCAGAAGTCCACATATATTCTTCAAAATCGCAATTTATTACCGTATATTTACTTGGATTATTGACTCCTTGCCTTACTTCATTAACAAATGATCCTGTCCAGTAATCATTATAGGCATCTGTCTGGTTACCTGTCCCGTGAATAAAAGCTAACCCTTGGTTAGCCATTGTTGGCATAGAAATTAGTACGAAGCTAAATAGCGTACTTAACATTATTTTTATCATTGTATATCCTTGTTTTATTGTTGTTATATTTTTAATCAATCGTGATAAATTTGGGTCGGTAACACTCGTTGGTTATTAATTTTTATTCTGGTACAACCTCTGACCTCGTACCTATCACGTACAAGTTTCTATCACATTGATTAATGTTTAGCAAGCGGTGGGATTTCTTAATCCTTTGAATAATATCTGGTTATTTATTCACGGGTGGTCATGCTCTTCATCACAGTTTTAGCGCTATATCATCAGGATGGGATTATTATTTTTTGATGATGTGTTTAGGAATGGTTTTCGGCTAAAAAAAATTTACTCTTAGGTACTGATTTAATGATGTATACATAATGGCGTATACATACGTATTGTATGCTTCATGGTGTATACGCTATGGTTGTCAGTGGTTGTGGTTTCAGGTTAGCTGTTATAAGGTCCAAAACAGAAAAATTTCAGGTTGATTTCGAGAGGGTTTTTAACATTGTGAAGTTGCAGTGGCCATTGGGTTGTGGTTAAGGTTTGCTCGTATTCTATTCACATTCTATTCACATTTCATTCATTTTTTATTCGATTTTTATTCATTTTTAAGCCTGTGATGAATAAAAAGGTATATATAATGTTTATTTTTTAGGTGGTTTTTGTTATTTATTTTCTTAAGGCCATAAAAATACAATTCACTAAACGATAAAATAACTCGATAATTAGACGTCTATAAGGCTATTGCATTTTATGTTTATATCAGGTCTAATAACAAGGTTGTTTATTTGGAGTTTAATATTATATTTGAATGAATGGACAACACCAGAAGAGGAGCAATAGCTAGGTAGTGCCCGAACGAAAAGTCAATAGCCATTGCTACACATGGGCTGTAGCGATTAATTCAAAACGAAGATTTAAGCT